>DAOWDR010000136.1 GCA_030638935.1 Desulfobacteraceae bacterium
ATTCAACCTGACCAGGGTTTCAAGTTCACCTGCAGACATCCCAAGGGAGCCGTCACCAAACATACCGATAATTTTTGCGTCCGGCCGGGCTAAAGATGCGCCGACAACCGCAGGTATGGCATACCCCAATCCACCGAATGCTCTGGGGATAATGAACCGGGACTCTTCTCCTTTCAGGCGTAAAAAACGGGTTATATAGGGAGTAGGCGTACCGGCATCAGAAATGACAATTGATGGTCCCAAAAGAGATTTATTCACCGCATTAATTACCCTTTGGGGTTTTATGGGGATGTCATTGGAATCCAACTGAGTTTTTGAATCCTGCCAAAAGGTTTTACGAATCTGGTTAATCTGCCGGCTCCAGGGAGTGCTGTCCGAACTGCAAGCCATACTCCCCAATTCCCTGAGAAGATCTTTTAACACAAGAAAAACATCACCGGCAATATTACAGTCATTTTGATAATTGTTGGACAGCATGACCGGATCAATATCCACCTGGATAATTTTAACATTTGAATTTGGGGATGGTTTGGTCCACTTTATCGTTGAAACAGAGCCCATTTTACAGCCGAGATAAACCAGGGTATCAGCTTGTTCAATGGCTACATGCGCATGGGGATGGAATCCATTGTCCCCCACAACGCCAATGGCAAGGGGGTGATCGTCGGACATTATGCCCTGGCCTGAAATAGTTGTGGCAACCGGTATGGATAATAGTTCGGCAATCTCTATGATAAGCTTTCCGGCCTGGGAATGAACCGATCCTCCACCAGCTATGATTACTGGTTTTTTGGCCTCTGCAAGTTTCTGGGCCAGTTGTTGTATTCTCTTTGCATCTCCCCGGGTCCTGTAAGCTGGATACCCCATGCATTCGGGTTCAGAATATATAGTTTCTTCCCTGGTCATCTGTCCATTCATCACTTCCACGGGAAAAGAAAGATGAACGGCTCCGGGACGGCCTGTGGTAGCTATTCTAAAGGCCCTTCTCAAGGTCTCGGGAATTTTATTTGTGTATTTTAAAAAACTGGACCATTTGGTGACTGGTTCAAATAATTTATGGTGATCCAGTTCCGTTATAGTTCCTTTATTTTCCCCGGCAAGGGCGACTCCGGATGTTAATAGAATAACAGGAATGGATGATGCGTTTGCTTCTGCAATTCCCGGGATGGAATAGAGTGCCCCCGCTCCGCTGGGGCATTCACATACAGCCGGCTTATGGGTCAGCCTGGCGTAGGCATCTGCCATAAAAACCGCTGAACGTTCATCCCTGGCAAGGACGTGCCGGATCTTTGGGGATGCATTATAAAAAGCATCATATAAAGGCAGGCTGGTATCACCCGGAACTCCGAAAACCACTTCGACACCGTAGGAGATAAGCATTTCCACAAGAATTTGGGCGCCCGGGATGAGTTGTTTTTCCGACTTTAACATAATGTCTCCTTTTTTTGGGGCAATGATTGCTTGCCTCGGCTTATTTTATAATAGCAGATAAATGAATTCATTTTGTAATACAGAAAATATTTCCATCTGTAAACAGATTTTTCCAGGTTGGATTGTTTATGCAGGATAATATTGGACATTTTCAATCTTAGTTGTTAATATCCCCAATAAAATTTAGTCTTCAAAACTGAATTATGAATTGAATACAAAAAGGAGTTTGGGTTGGCAGCTAAAAAGAAAAATGCAACTTCCAAGGATAAAAACCTTACAAGAGAAGCATACAACGATATTCGGAAGATGATTTTTTCCAATGAACTCAAGCCAGGGCAAAAGATTCCCTACAGGAGAATGGCTGAAGGATTAAATATGAGTTTGACGCCTGTTGTCCAGGCGCTGAAACATATGGAATTCATGGGGCTTGTGCGCCACGAGCAAAACAAGGGATTTTTTGTCGAGATGGTGACACCCCAGGAGATCGACGAAGCCTATAACCTGCGCATCATGCTCGAACCAAAAATGCTGGCCCACACCATTGAGCTGCTTGATAAAAAGGGTGAAAAAATGATTGGAACTTCCCTTGATGAATATCTTACCGCCTGTAAAAATGGATCCTTGCGTCTGAAACTTGTGAAAGATATTCAATTCCACATGTCCATGGCGGAATTATCCGGTCAGAATTTATCCATTGGAATTTTAAAACATCTATTTGATTTTTTGTATCTGCGGTTTGGCCAGGAACTGATTTTTTCAAGACCTTCAGAGGATTCAGCCGATGCCCATACAGCCATATTTGATGCGATAAAATCCAGAGATATTGAAACAGCAACCATGGTTCTGAAAAACCATATAGAAGAGATACATAAAAATGCTTTGGATGGCATACAAGGACGACTTTCAGAGGTTGAAGAGATAATTTTTTAACCCCTTTAAAAGTTCAATATTTCCCTGAAAGCCTGGAGGATTTGCCACCCGGCAAATCCTCAATACCAACCTGTTTTTTGTGTTGCGTTAAAACGAAAACATTTAAGCACTCCACTCAAACTACTCTTTAAGGAAAATGACAAAAGCCAATAATTAATATAATTTAAAAGATATTGACAAAGTGAATTACATTTTGTATTCGATCTATAGCTTTTCTTTAAACTTCACAAAAGGGGGATGTATGAAAATCAAAACAATCGTAATTTTATTGCTTGGATTGCTTTTAATGGGCAGTTCTAATGTTTTCGCAGCTGGAAAAGATGAGTTGAAGATCGCCATGTGGGAGGATGTCAGTACCTTTGATCCGGGATGGATGACCAGCGCAGAAAGGGAATTGGTCATCATGTCTTGTTTGTATAACGGCCTTGTTAAATACAAAGAAGGCAGTTGGGAAGTTGTACCGGATCTGGCTGAGTCATGGGAAGTTTCGCAAGATGGCAAAACAATTACCTTTAAGCTTCGAAAAGGGGTTCAGTTTCACAAGGGATTTGGCGAAATGACAGCAGAAGATGTCAAATTCTCCTATGAAAGAATCATTGATCCGGCTGTTAAATCGCCTGAAAAAGGCCAGTGGGAGTTGCTTGATCATATTGAGGTCGTTGATAAATACACGGCCAAATTTTTTTTCAAATCCCGGAAAGTAACTTTATTTACTTCGGTTCTCCCCATGAATACCGGCTATATTGTCTCCAAAAAAGCTGTTGAAAGCATGGGACATGAAAAATTTGGCAAAAACCCGGTGGGAACAGGTCCCTATGAATTGGCATCCTGGAAACCCAAACAGCATGTTAAACTGGAAACATTCGGCAAATACTGGGGTCAGATGCCAAAAATAAATAAAATGACCTTTCTTCCCATTGTTGAGGATTCAACCTGTGAGACAGCCCTCAAAACAGGAGAAATTCAGATCGGCCGGTCATCCATGATCACCTTTGGCAGCTTTGAAAAAAATTCAAAGTTCAAGGTTTATTCTAAGCCTGCTTTAAAAACCTATTGGCTTGGCATGACGGTTAATAAGCCTCCCTTTGATAAACTCGAACTTCGCCAGGCATTTCGCTATGCAGTTAATGTTGACTCCATTGTAGAAGCGGCTTTTTATGGAACTGCAAAAAGGGCCAATACCGTATTGCCCCCAGGCCTTCCCGATTATTGGGCAAAAGCACCTGTGTACAAACAGGATATCCAAAAGGCGAAAAGCCTTATGAAAAAGGCGGGAAAGCCAGATGGATTCACCGTTAAATTATTTGTTCCGGCCAATGATGCAGAGCGGATAATGGCTGAAGTGATCAAGGCAGATGCGGCAAAAGCCGGCATTGAGGTGGTCATTGAGGTGAAGGAGATCGGTGCCTTTAACGAAGCGGCGAACAAGGGGCAGACAGATGCCTATATCCAGTTTTACACCTCCACCATTGATCCCAATTATATAATGCAATGGTTTGCCGGCGAAAGCTGGAATCCCAGCCAGTGGCGAAATGCCGAGTTTACAAACTTGATCAAGGCAGGTGCCAGTGAGGCTGATCCCCAAAAACGGAACCAGATTTATGTGGATGCACAAAAACTGACAGATAAAGATGCATGGGCCATATGGCTTACCCATGGTACAAAGTTCTGGATTTCCCAGAGCAATGTCAATATAGGTGCCATCTATCCCAATGGACGTTTAGCGCCCTGGGAAATGAGCTTTAACTAGACATGATTAAACAGATGATCAAAACCGGTTTGCCTTGTGTTTTGATCATCTGATACCCTAATAATAACCAGGGGAGTCAGGTATTTTCATGGAGATTCAATTACACCAGGTTGACAGGCTTGAAGTTATCGTTTTGGTAGATAACTATTGTGATGAATTGCTTGAAGATTCAAAAATGGTTAAACGGCTTCGTGTTTCATCGCCAAATGCACCAATGGCAGAGCCCGGGTTGTCGTTATTGATTAAAGTTTATAAGGACGATGAACCCCATACCATATTAATGGATACGGGTATTTCAGGAAATTGTCTGCTACACAATATAAACTTATTATCCGCAAGCAAGGCGTTTAATGAGAAAACCGTGACAGCAGATATAAAAGATGTTGAGTCCGTGGTCATCAGCCATGGCCATTCAGATCATTTTAACGGTTTGAAAACATTTTTATACACCTACCCAAAGAAAATACCGGTTATTGTACATCCGTCAGCCTCTGTAGAAAGACGATTCAAGCAGGATAATGGTGCTTGTGAACCGATGATTTCATTTGACGAATCATCCATTCAAAAATCAGGTGCAATTTTAAAAAAGAAGAAGAACCCGTCTGTGATTGCAGAAGGATTAATATATGTTTCAGGTCAAATTGCCCGGACCAATAATTTTGAGCAAGGATCTCTATCTTTAGAAGCCAAAATTGATAACACATGGGTAACAGATCCTTTTTATGATGATCAATCCATTGCAATTCATGTTAAAGACAAAGGGCTGGTGGTGATTAGCGGGTGTTCTCACGCAGGTATAATAAATACAGTCAACCATATTAAAAAGACTACGGTAATTAATAAAATTCACGCAGTGATGGGGGGATTCCATCTTCCCGGTCCGGATATGGATACAGCCAGGGCAACCATTGTTGAAATGAAAAAATTTTCTTTGGATTATGTCATTCCCATGCATTGCACAGGAATGCGGGCAATTAATCTTTTTTCCTCTCAAATGCCGGATCAATTTATTCTTAACAGTGTTGGCACAACTTATTTATTCAGCCGCAATTGTGCCAAAACCAATAAATCAGGGACGACCAAACAATGCTGAAATACATTATCAAGAGAGTGCTATGGGTGATTCCGACATTGCTGGGTGTATTAATCATTCTTTTCAGTTTGACCTACTTGATGCCCGGTGATCCGGCATCTGCAATGCTGGGTCCCAGGGCAACGCCCGAGCTGGTGGAGGAACTGAATAACAGGCTCCATTTAAATGAAAACATGCCGGTCCGATTGGGGTATTATTTATTGGGCGTTGTTAAGGGAGATCTTGGAACCTCTGTGTGGTCCGGCCATTCGGTCAGCTCCCTGATATCGTCAGCCCTGCCCCACACGGCCCTGCTTGCCGTC
>DAOWDR010000702.1 GCA_030638935.1 Desulfobacteraceae bacterium
CCAGGCCGGAAAAAGGAATGCAAAAAAAAGCTAGAAACAAGCCTGCAAATACAAAACCCCTTGTTTCATGCCGGTCAGCCATATAGCCAACCACCGGCTGGACAATAAATGCCAAAAACCTTACCAGGCCGGTGATAAGACCGACCTGGGCGAGGGTTAACCCCAGTTTGTCCACAAAGGCTGGCAACAGGGGTGTGAAAAAAGAGGAATAAAAATCACCGGTAAAGTGAATCATGGTCAGGACAAAAATGATCCTGTAATTCACATTGTTAGAGGATTTTGATATGGTCATGGAGGGTTCCAGGGTTCTTTCTTAGTTTTTCAAGCTGTGGATTGGGGCAGGAATCCTGCCGCCAAAGGTGACAAAGGAATCTGTCAGGTCTGAATGGGGCACATCCATTATCCTGGCTTCCCCCAGCAGACCACCGAAATAGACCTTGTCCCCGGCTTTTTTCCCGGGTACCGGAATAAGACGGGTGGCCGTGGTTTTAGCATTTATCATACCAATGGCCATTTCATCGGCAATAATGCCGGCCAGACATTCAACGGTAATATCTCCAGGGATAGCAACCATATCCAGCCCCACTGAGCAGACACAGGTCATGGCCTCCAGTTTTTCAATGGTCAGATATCCCTTGTGGGCGGCCTCTGCAATATTTAAGTCTTCACTCACCGGTATAAATGCCCCGCTCAAGCCTCCCACATGGGAACTGGCAAATGCACCACCCTTTTTTACTGCATCATTGAGCATGGCAAGGGCAGCTGTGGAGCCGGGAACCCCGATGTGGGTCAGTCCCAGAGCCTGAAAGATTTCTCCGATACTGTCTCCCACGGTTGGAGTGGGTGCAAGGGAAAGGTCAACCACACCAAATTGGATACCCAGATTCTGGGCCACTTCACGGCCGATGAGTTCCCCAACACGTGTGACCTTGCAGGCGGTTCGTTTGATAATTTCAGCAATCTGACCAAGGGTTAGATTTTTTTCTTTTAAATTTCTTTCTATGGCCTGTTTTATAACGCCTGGTCCGGAGACCCCAACATTAATGACGGCATCGGCAACCCCAACCCCCAAATAGGCCCCGGCCATAAAGGGCATATCTTCTGGGATATTGGCAAAAACGCAGAGTTTGGCACAGGCAAGTCCGTCATCGTCGGCTGTCAGGGCAGCAGCTTTTTTAATGGCACGGGACATTTCAAGGACTGCGTCCATGTTAATTCCGGCTTTGGTGGTGGCCACATTCACCGATGCGCATACCCTTTGTGTTTCGGTTAAAGCCCGGGGAAGGGCGGCAATAAGGGCTTTGTCACCATTGGCCATGCCTTTTTCAACAAGGGCTGAGAACCCGCCGATAAAATCAATGTTTACTTCTTTGGCAATATCATTGAGTTCATGGGCTATTTCAACCATCTGGTCCGATGAAAATGGTGCCCCCACAAGGGCAATGGGGCTAATGGAGATGCGCTTGTTGACAACGGTGATACCATATTTTTCTCCCACTGCGTCACAGACCTGAACCAGGTCAGCAGCATGGGATATGATTTTTTTTCTAATATTTTTTTTAAAAATTAAAAGGTCATGACTGACACAGTCAAAAAGGTTGATCCCCAGAGTGACGGCCCGGACATCCAGGTTTTCATTTTTTACCATTTCTATGGTGGACATTATTTCATAATCATCAAACATGGTTTTTCCTGTTATATTTTACAAATAGATTTTTTTGGTTAAATTTTATTGATAGCTTCAAAAATATTTTTATGCTGGATCCTAATATCCAGATTCAGTTCAGTTGCTTTTGCCCTTAGAGCCTTGAACATTCCAGAGGCATCAACATCGGGTGAAATACTCACCTGGTAGGACATAACATTGGCATTGGGGTCGCTGCCGCCTTTGAACACAGCTTTTAAATTGACAATATTGGCATTAAAGCCTGCAATAATGCTGGAAAACCTTGCCACAAGCCCTTTTTGATCGGGACCTATGGTGGTGATTAAAAAAATCTCTGTTTGGGCCTCTTCAATCGCATTACCGTTACCTCCCAGGAGATTGACGTGGATGGTCAATCCGGAGTTGCCGGTTTTTTCAATAAAGGTTTGCTGCAGTTGATTGCGGGTTAGCCCTGG
>DAOWDR010000375.1 GCA_030638935.1 Desulfobacteraceae bacterium
AAACAATATTTGTCTGAATATTTTAATTTTTTAAAGGGTCATGTTAAAAGTCTGGATACCCTCCGGAAATCAGGATCCGTCACTGGTAAACAACTGGAAGACACAAAAAACTCAATGAATTCTGTCCTTGCCCAGATCAACCAATGCGAGTTGGAGATTGCCCAGATTGCGGCCCAGATTATCGAGACAAAAAGTCAGGCAGAGCTGGAGATTATTAAGGCAGAAGAGCGAATTTCCAAGGTGATTCTGGAGATTGAAAATCTGGACCGGAGTTTTGATACCAAAACCAGGGTTATTAGTCCCTATGACGGGGTGGTGGTGGAAATGTCTGCCGAACGGGGGGATTTTGTCGGGCCCGGATCTCCTGTTGTGGTTTTAAAACCCATGGAAGCATTGCTGGAAGCGGTGATCTTGTTTCCGGTGCATTCAGGAAAAAAAATCAAACCCGGCATGATAGCCTATATTTATCCCTCCACAGCAGGCAAAGAAGAATACGGATGCATTTATGGGCTGGTGGCCCATATTTCGGAATACCCGGCTACCATAGAGGGATTTAAGCATATTGTGGGCAATTCCCAGATGATTGAAACCGTCCTTTCCCAGGGAGAGCAGATGCTATGGGCAAAAATTGCTTTGCTAAGGGATACGGACTCTGTCAGTGGGTTCAAGTGGTCATCATCCAAGGGGCCGGACAAAAAGATTGAGGCAGGCACTCTTTGTGATGCCCAGGTGGTTATTGATTATAACCGGCCCATTGATCTGATTTTTCCAAAATTTTCCGATATATTTTCTTTAAAATAAAAGCGATCCCAAGGGACTTTACGATGTTCAAAAGAAGAAAACATGCCAAAACGCCGGTCAATCTCCAGATGGAGGCAGTTGAATGCGGTGCGGCAGCCCTGGGATCAATTCTGGCCTTCCATGGAAGGTTTGAGCCCTTAAGTCAATTGCGTGCGGCCTGTGGGGTTAACCGCGACGGCAGCAGGGCCGGGAATATTATCAGGGCAGCACTGAGCCTTGGCCTTCAGGCCCAGGGGTTTAAACGGTCGGCAGAAGAACTGTTTCAGTCTTCCTCCCTACCAGCCATTGTGTTCTGGAAAGGCATGCATTTTGTTGTGGTGGAAGGGGCGAGAGGCGGCCGGGTATTTATCAATGATCCGGGCATGGGGCACTACCGGGTGACCCAAAAAGAATTTATTCAACATTATACCGGCGTGGTGCTGGAGTTTACCCCGGGACCCGACTTTAAAAAAAAAGGGCGTCCCTATAATTTTTTTAATGCCCTTGGCCGGCGCCTGTCAGGGGTATTGGGTCCAAGCATTCTGATTATGCTCTTGAGCATGATCCTGGTGTTGCCCTCCCTGGCCGTCCCTGTCTTCAGCAAAATCTTTGTGGACCGCATATTGATTGAAGGATTATCGGACTGGGCCCGCCCCCTGTTGCTGGGAATGGGGTTGACCCTTTTTTTCATGGCCGTGTTCTCCTGGCTCCAACAGTTCTTTATCCTAAGGCTTCAGACCAAATTGACCATTACCACCAATTCAAATTTTATGTGGCATCTGTTACAGCTGCCCGCCAGTTTTTTTTCCCAGCGGTATGCCCCTGAAATAACCTCCAGGTGCCGGCTGAATGAAATGCTGGCAAATATTCTTTCCGGGCAGTTTACAACGGCCATTTTAAATCTGGGAATGGCTGTTTTCTATCTTATGGTCATGTATTATTACGATGGCTTGCTAACCCTGTTCGGCCTGCTTGTGGTCTTGGTTAATGTTGCAGTGGTAAGGTTTTTGGCACCCCGTCGTCATGATGAATTCATGCGCATGATTCAAGAGACGGGCAAAACCCAGGCCTTGATGCTGGGAGCCCTCCAATCTATTGATACAATCAAGTCCCAAGGGATGGAGCAGGATACCTTTTCTTTTTGGGCCGGAAACCATGCTGCAGCTG
Source organism: Desulfobacteraceae bacterium (assembly GCA_030638935.1). Lineage (GTDB taxonomy): Bacteria > Desulfobacterota > Desulfobacteria > Desulfobacterales > Desulfobacteraceae > NBML01. The sequence goes on from DAOWDR010000375.1 coordinate 1,948, forward strand.
TCAACGGCACACAGCGCCTTGGAATTCTCACAACCCTGGGGTCCATGGCTCCGGTGGTGATGGCCGGGATATACAACACAATTATCCTGGGGGCCGGTGCCTTGAGAATTACCCAGGGTGAGATGACCATTGGAGAATTGGTGGCTTTTCAGGTGCTGGCCAATATGATGGTGGTGCCGGTGAGCCAGCTGAGTATTCTGGGGGGAACCATCCAGGACGCTTCGGCATGTATGAAACGGCTGGACGATGTTCTGGATCATCCAAGGGAAACATCGGCGGAGGATCTTGATGTCAGCCTGGACACGTTGTTGACCAAAAATAAAAACCTGACCGGGAATTTAGTACTTGAGAATGTAACCTTTGGGTACAGCCGGTTGGATCCGCCCTTGTTGGAAAATTTTTCTCTGAACATCGAGCCCGGTGCCCGGGTGGCCCTGGTGGGAAGTTCGGGCAGTGGCAAATCAACCATTGCAAAGATTGCAGCCGGATTGTATCAACCCTGGTCCGGAAAAGTTCTTTTAGACAATACCGAAAGAGATCAGATCCCGGAATTTGTCCTTAAAAATTGTGTGGCTATGGTTGATCAGAATATTTTTCTGTTTGAAGGCAGTTTCCGGGAAAATTTGACTCTGTGGGACAAATTTATCCGGGATGAAGACATCATCCAGGGATGCAGGGATGCGGATATCTATGAGACGATCATCCGCCGCCCCGGCGGCCTTGACGGTCATGTGAACGAAAATGGAACCAATCTTTCCGGTGGACAACGCCAATGTCTTGAAATCGCCCGTACCCTTGTTAGCAAACCGGCACTCCTCATTCTTGACGAGGCTTCCAATGCACTTGATCCGATCCGAGAGCAAAAAATAGATATTAACATCCGGCAGCGGGGCTGCTCTTGTTTGATCATCGCCCATAGGCTTTCAACCATCAGGGATGCAGATGAAATTATTGTCCTGGATAAAGGAAGAGTGGTCCAACGCGGCATCCATGATCAATTGATGAAAGAAGAGGGTCTTTACAAGACCCTGATCACCACGGAAGCCCAATAAGAGGAATGTCTATCTGATGAGCCCAAATGATCTTATGACCTATCGAAAACAACGGCTGGAAATCGACAGCCCGGATATTGCGTTTCTGGTGGAGGGCGGCGGCGGATGGATCAGGGTGGAACCTTCTCAGGATTCCGATTTTCCTAGAATGTCCCAACAATTGTTACGGGTGGTTCCCAATAGCCTGGTTTTAGGCCCGGCCCAGGGGTATCCCAAAGACTTACGCATATTTGTCGACCTTGAACCGGGCACGACATTGATTCCCGTTGATTTAGAAGATTTGTATGAAAACCATTCTTTCTGGTCATCAAACGGTCCCAGGCTGATCAACCGCATGGTAGTAGAGTTGGGACTGCTGATCAACAAAACCATTCCCAAAGCCAATGTTGAAAAAATTCTGACCCCGGATCAGTCATTCACTCTGGATGCAGGGGATGCGGTATCTGGTTTGAAATTCCCTTTATGGGCCTGTTTGGAACAGGGTCAGGCCCGTTATGCAGATAATCCGGCATTGCCCTTACTTACGACAAATTTGTTTTACCCCCTCACACTGACCTCGTGGCTGGATATTGAAGAGACGGCCAGGGTCCAATGTATCTCCACAAAAACTTTATTTGAACAAAAAAAGGCATTTGCCTGTGTGCAAGAATTTATGACCCTTGCACTCTTTAGTGTGCATGAAAAATTTTCTGATGCCTATATTAAAGATTTTTTTCAGGTTGAGCGGGGCATTGAAAATAAAAAAAAGATTATGAGTAAAGCACTGGTCGATGCAGCAGCCGTGCTTTCAACAGAAAAAAAACAGGTGCCGTCAAAGGATATGCTTTTTGAATCCATGGCAATCGTCTGCAAAGAATTAGGCTCCCGGATTAAGTCTCCGGCAAAACAGGAATCAGACAGGGAAAAGCATTTTTCCGATATTTTAAGTATTAACCAGCTTTTTAGCCGTAAGGTGAAACTGGAAGGGGAATGGTTCAAAGAAGACTGCGGGCCGTTGTTGGCATTTCAAACTAAGGGGAATGACCCTTCCTGTCCGGTGGCGCTGATCCGGCATCCGGGAAAGCAGCAGTACGAGATCGTTTCGTCTTCCCCAAAAGGCCAAAATCCGGCAGAACAAAATTTAGCAAAACAGAAGCTGACAGCCAAAGCAGCGGCATCCCTTGAAAAAACCGCCTTTCAATTATACCCGGGTCTTCCAAGGATTCCCCTGACGCCGAAAACCATAATTACGTATTGTTTCCAGGGAACCCTTAAAGATATAGGCACCATTGCTAAACTCGGCTTGGCGGCTGCCCTGTGCGGGTTTGGTATTCCCATCGCCATGTCAAGAATCGTTGACCAGGTCATTCCGGGTGGAGAATTGGGTATGCTGGCACAGATCATTGCCGGACTGATCTTGGTCACTCTGGGATCAGCAGTATTTGAGATTACCAAAAATGTGGCTCTGCTCAGGGTGCAGACCAAGGCCCAGATTAAACTTCAGTCTGCCATGTTTTCTCATTTACTCCGACTGCCCATTGATTTTTTCCGCAACTTTACGGCCGGGGATCTGGTCGGCCGGGTCAGTGCCGTGGACAGTATACGGGCCCAGTTGTCCGGGGCAGTAATGACCACACTGATCTCCTGTCTGTTCGGTTTTACCAACCTTTTGCTCATGTTTATTTACTCCTGGCAGCTGGCCCTGGCTGTTGTGACTCTTCTTGCGGTTACCTTTATTTTTATCTGGACCATTGCCAGATCCCAGATGAAGGTGATGCTTAAAATGCAGAATATTATTGGAAAACTGGCCGGTCTGGAATTGCAGATGGTGACCGGCATTACCAAGTTGAGAACCGCTGGTGCCGAGGCCAATATCTTTGGGCAGTGGATGGACAATTTTACCGCACTTCGAAAAATTTCTTTGGGCATTGGAATGGGAACAAGCATGATCACCGTATTTAACAGCCTTCTTCCCCTGATTTCCAGTATGGCCGCCTTTTCCATGTTTAGCTTTGCGGGGCTTGTGGATAAAATTTCTTTGGGCAGTTTTTTGTGCTTTAATATTGCCATGGGCCAGTTGACCGGAGCTGTGGCAGCGCTTTGTTCCACTGCCCTGACCCTAATTTTCATAAAACCGTCCTTTCAGCGGGCCAAGCCCATTTTAGATGCCGAACCTGAAACCCTGGGCGCTTTGAAAGATCCCGGGGCACTGCTGGGCGGGATATCGGTCAACCAGGTCTCCTATGCCTACCCAAAAACCGCTGGCATGGCACTCAACTCTGTCTCCATCACGGTTAATCCCGGCGAATTTGTTGCTGTTGTGGGTGAGTCAGGCTGCGGTAAATCTACCCTGCTGAAAATGATGCTGGGATTTTACAAACCCCATTCAGGGTCGGTTCTCTATGACGGAAAGGATTTGTCCCGGCTCAATCCCATAAAGGTGAGACAGCAGCTCGGGGTGGTGATTCAAAACGGTGATCTGGTCCAGGGCGATCTGTTTTTCAATATTGCCGGGTCCGATGAAACCGCAACAGAAGAAGATGTGTGGAAAGCCGCCCGTCTTGCCCGGGTTGAAAAGGATATCCGCAACATGCCCATGCAATTGAAAACCTTTGTCCCCCATGGTGGTGTGACGTTCTCCGGTGGCCAGCAACAAAGAATTATGCTGGCCCGGGCTCTCTTCCGGAATCCCAAAATAATTTTTCTGGACGAGGCCACCAGTAACCTTGATAATGCGTCCCAGGCCGGGGTCATGGATAGCCTTAAACAGATGCAGGCCTCCCGGTTTGTGATTGCCCATCGCCTGAGTACCATTGAAAAAGCGGACCGAATCTATGTCATGAATAAGGGGGAGGTCATTGAACAAGGGACATATAAAGAATTAATGGCGACCAAAGGCTATTTTTTCAAACTGGCCTCCCGCCAAAGCATTTAACCATATGAACAGGGTGTAAAAATGAAAAAAATAATCTTATGGCTTCTGCTGTTAACCGTGTGCATAACAAGTGTCTTATGGCTGGCCGATATCCTCATCATCAGCAAAAAGGAATATGATCAGTTCCGGGGGGCAGCCGACAGTCGGCAGCAATATGCGGTAAATGGAGGAGAAATCGGTATTGCTGCAGCCGGGGATTGGTCCACCCACCCTTCTCTACTCAATGGTATTCGTCTGGCCGTGGAAGAGATAAATGGCCAAGGCGGACTTTTGGGCCGTAAGTTGAAACTTACACCAGTGGATGATAAAGGAAATCTTGAAGGTGCTTTTGAGGCGACTCAGCAGATATGCGACCAGCCTGACACGCTTTTTGTCATTGGCCATTCAAACGCCCGCTTGACCCAGGCAGTGGTCCAGAATTATGAATTTTACGGCATATTGATGATTTCCCCCTTGTCAGCCAACCTGACCCCGTCCCAGAAAAATTTTAAATTTATTTTCAGTAACAGCACCCGTATCGAAATGGTTGCGGAAAAATTATTAGTATTGGCTAGAAAAAAACACTGGTCCAGAGTCGGCATGATTTATGATGCATCGGATATGAATACCATGCAGGCCCATTATTTTGAATCCATACTCATATCGGGTAATATAAAAATACCACAGCTCTTAGGAATTCATCCCGGCAAGGGGCTGGACTATCTTGAAACCCTGAAGAAGAATCAGCCAGAAGATCTTCAGATGGATGCCCTTGTGGTGGCGGCTGGAATTCAGGATAGCCTTGACATCATCCGCAGCTATCGAGCATCAGGATTCAACCTGCCCATTGTCCTGGGACAGGAATTGGAAAATTGTTCCCTTGCCCTGAACAAAAATCTGCTGACAAATGTCTATTGTCCCTTGCAGATTAAAGGGGCATCGGAATACAGTCTGTTTTGTCGTTCCTACCAGGAAAGATTCGGTATGTTTTTCGACATCACGGCTATTTTTGGATATGATACAGTGATGGTTCTGGCAACCGCAGTTAAAAATGCCCAAAGCCTGGAGGCTGTCAAAGTTGCCGATACCATGAAATCATTCAGGCCGGATCATTCCCTTACCGGCACCATTGGATTTGACACCAACGGCAATGCCATAAAAGATCAATTCAGATTTGGGATTTTTTGCCCATCCCCCCGAAAAGTACGGTAGGATTTAATTAAGCGGCAAATTTGGGTTCCATTAATGGAAGAACAGAACCTTGGATGCGCTATGGTTCGGTTGGAACCTGGCAATTCAGCCTAAGATCATCCGATCAGATAGGTGACGGTCCCTGTTGCGATTCTGACCTTTTTATCATTAAACAGATCAATTTTTGAAACCACTATGCGGGACCCAGCCCGGATGATCCGGCTTTTACATTGAAAGGAAGAACCCTTACCCGGCCTGAGATAATCCACCCGCATATCAATTGTGGCAGAACCCAGCAATTTTTCTTGGATCACCTCGTCGGAAGCTCCCTCGTGAAATTTTGCGCAGGAGATAAGTGCACTCAAGCCGCCG
>DAOWDR010000099.1 GCA_030638935.1 Desulfobacteraceae bacterium
ATTGATGAAAACCAGTTTAGTGACGATACCCTGATCATTGTATTGGCCGGCAGTTTTGGGGCCAAACATGGAGCATCCTATGTTGAAATCAGCACCGCCGGTACCCTAAAGGGAAAATGCAGTTAAGTGTTGAAAAGATCCTGGGCATTATAGGAACTGCGGACAAAGGGACCGGCTGCCACCCGGCGAAACCCTATCTGCCTGGCTGTTAGCTCAAGTTGTTTGAACTCTTCCGGGGAATAGTATTTTTTAACTTCCAGATGCTGTCGTGTGGGTTGAAGATACTGGCCCATTGTCAATATATCACACCCGTGTTCAAAAAGATTTTCCATGGTTTGGGTCAGTTCTGCCTTTGTTTCTCCAAGCCCCACCATGATGCCGGATTTTACCGGCATTAAAGGATCAAGAGATTTGACATTTCTTAAAAGGTCTAAAGATCTTTGATATGCTGCTTCGGGCCGGACCCTTTCGTATAGGGAGGCTACGGTTTCAATATTATGGTTAACCACATCCGGGTTTGCATATACAACTATTCCCAAGGCCTTAATATCACCCTGAAAATCAGGTATCAATACTTCAACTTTAACTTTATGTGAGTCCCTTTTTTCTGGGCCGGGCAGGCCAGCCTTAATTTGCTTTATTACATCGGCAAAATGGGCAGCTCCTCCGTCGGGCAGATCATCACGGGTCACCGATGTCACCACCACATATTTTAATCCAAGTTCATCTGCCGCCTTTGCAACCCTCACGGGTTCCCCGGGATCAACAGGCAAAGGGTCCTTTGCCGTAACATTGCAAAACCTGCAATGACGGGTGCATTCAGATCCTAGAATCATGAAGGTAGAAGTGTTTTTGGAAAAACACTCAAACATATTGGGGCAGTTGGCTTCCTGGCAGACCGTGGTCAGTTTGGCATTGGAAAGAAGCTTTTTTACCCTCTGGTAATCGCCTCCCTGGGGCAATGTTTTTTTCAGCCAGGCAGGTTTACCTTTTTTTTTGGCGGTTTTACACATGGTCACTCCCTGATGTTGGTGATATTAAATATCGATGGCGATATCAAATATTTTGGAAAAATGATGACAAAATAATTGGCAGACCCTGTCCATGAGATCTGTGTTTTCTTTATCCTGGTCTACCTTTTCCATGGCAATGGAGGTCATGGCCACATTTTCAAGGCCACAGGGGTTGATCCAGGAAAAGGGGGTGAGATCCGGGCAGACATTCAAGGCCAGGCCGTGGATGGAAATTCCTTTTTTGATGGAGATTCCAACACTGCCGATTTTTTTTTGGCCCACCCAAAGGCCATGGTTTTTTTCATCACGGTCTGCCGGGATTCCAAAGTCTAAAACCGTTTGTTTCATGATCTCTTCCATGCCGTGGACAAAATCAGCCACCCCTATTTTTGCACGGGCAAGATCAATGACAGGGTATAAAACTGCCTGGCCAGGCCCGTGAAAGGTGATATTGCCCCCCCGGTCTGTCTGAACAATTCTGATTCCCCGGGAGGACAAAAAATCTTCCGATACCGTAAGGTTTTCTCGCCCTCCCCGTCGTCCCAGGGTAAAAACCTTTGGATGTTCTAAATAGAAGAGCCTGTCCTGTTTTGACGGGTTGCTTATTTTGGCGTTAAGGGTGGCGATTTGAAGGTCCAGCGCTCTTTTGTATTCCAGTGTGCCTAAATTAGAGAACAGGCAGGAGCGCAGGACCTTAGTTTTGGTTTCTACCCTCTCAGGCATGGCTTCCTTGCGGCCAGAACTTCATCTAAGCGGGTCACCTTGGTCAGAAGCGGGGCTTTTGTTAAGAGTTCAGGGTTTTGCTTGGCTTCTTCTGCAATGGCTTTGACCGCATCAATGAACTGGTCGATATTTTCCTTTGATTCGGTTTCCGTGGGTTCCACCATAAAGGCTGCTTCAACCACAAGGGGGAAGTAGACCGTAGGCGGATGAAATCCATAGTCAAGAAGCCGTTTTGCCATGTCCATGGTTCTGATATGGTTTTCCTGCTGGAATTTGTCATTAAACACACATTCATGCATGCAGGGGCGGTCATAGGGCAGGTTCAGGGTGCCTTTGAGACTTTCCTTAATGTAATTGGCATTTAGAACAGCCAGTTGTGAGGCTTTGCGAAGTCCCTGGCCGCCCATGGAAAGAATATAGGCATAGGCCTTTACCATGACGCCGAAATGACCGTAAAAGGTGTGCATCCGCCCAATACTATCGGGACAATCACTTACAAATTTATAGGTGTCTAATTGGTTTCCTGACCGATTTTTTTCTACCCTGGGAACAGGTAAAAAGGGAATGAGTTCTTTGACAACTGACACAGGACCTGATCCAGGACCTCCTCCTCCATGGGGAGTGGAAAAGGTTTTATGCAGGTTCAGGTG
>DAOWDR010000529.1 GCA_030638935.1 Desulfobacteraceae bacterium
AAACAAGAAGAGATAAAAAAACAATTAGGAATGATGGGAGATCAATACAATAAAAATAATTTGACTGAAAGTATCTCCGGAGTGGTACACCAGATTAACAATCCCCTTGCTGTAATAAATGCAGCCGTGTTATTGGCAAATCGTTCTCTGGGTGACAAAAAAAAAAGTAGAGCGGCATCTTGAGACTGTTTTAAAGGCATCCCGGAAAATAGCGATTATCAATAAAAATATTATGACTTATGGAAAGACCCTTGGGGGAAAGACAACATCGCTCAAAGTAAAAACATTTCTTAATGACTGCCTGTCGATATTCAAAGGTTTGATAAGCCTTGATGCAATTAAAATAAAAACAGATTTTAAAGATCTTGAATCCATACCTGTTTTAGAACCATATAAACTTGAACAGATATTTTCCAACCTGATTTTAAATGCCATTGATGCCATGGACGGCTGCAATAATAAGCATCTGGAAATAACAGGGTCATGTGACAAAAAGGCGGGTACGTGGGCCTTTGATATACGAGATTCAGGTTGTGGTATTTCCAACGATGACCTCAACAAGATTTTTTTGCCGTATTTCACAACTAAAAATCATGGTACAGGGCTTGGACTGTCTATAGTCAAACAAACTGTGAAAAGCCTGGGCGGTGAAATCAAAATCAAAAGTCAACCAGATCGTGGGTCCGGATTTACTGTGACCCTTCCATTAAATCGCAAAGATCAGGATATCTAAAAAAAATCATCTTTATAAAGGAGAAAAAATATGGTGAAATTAAAAAATTTAAAAATGAGTGTGAAATTCATAGCTGCTTTTCTTATCGTTGGCATCATACCCTTTTCAGTCATGGGGCTGTTGTCCATGGATAAGTCCGGCAAAGCACTTTCCCATCAGGCCTTTAATCAGCTTGAGGCATTACAGACGGTTAAAAAAATACAGATAGAAGATTATTTTAAAGGTCTTTTTCTGCAAATGGATATCTTTGCTCAAACTCAAGACGTCCATTCTTTTTATGAACGACTGATACGATATCATAATGATACAAATGTAACTGCAACAGGCAATTATGATGTGACCACATCGGAATACCAGGAAATATGGAATTCATTTGGAAAAAAGTTAAGACATTATCAAAAGCAAAGCGGTATGTATGATGTTTTTTTAATCTGTGCCAAACATGGCCATGTCATGTATACAAATGCAAAGGAAAGTGATCTTGGGGAAAATCTGGGTCATGGTCAATATAAAGAGACAGGCCTTGCAACACTCTGGAAAAAAATAGTCAAAACAGATAAACAGGCAGTTGTAGATATGGCGCCCTATGCACCGAGCAATGATGAACCCGCCATGTTTGCAGGATATCCCATTCATGATGAAAGCGGCAGCTTGATTGGAATCATCGCCTTTCAGATACCCCTGAACCAGATCAATAAAGTCATGGCCTCCCGGCATGGCATGGGTGAAACCGGTGAAACGTATCTTGTGGGATCTGATCAACTCATGAGGTCTGATTCATTCCTTGACCCGAAAAATCATACGGTCAAGGCAAGCTTTGCCAATCCGAATTTGGGAAAAGTGGACACAAAGGCTGTCAGGAAAGCTTTGGCAGGAAACCATGACCAGGAGATAATTAAAGGCTATAACGGCAACCCTGTTCTTTCGTCTTATGCACCTTTTAAAATAATGGATCTTACCTGGGCTGTCATAGCAGAGATAGATGCTGCCGAGGCATTTGCTCCTGTAAAAAAACTTCAAATCCTGATGGGGATCATTGCACTCATTGGTATCATTACCATTACAGGGGCTGCCCTGGCTTTTACACGGTCCGTAACAAAGCCGATCCTGCAAGGGGTTGAATTTGCCAAAGCATTGTCAGAAGGTGACTTGACCCAGACCCTGGATATTGACCAGTCAGATGAAATCGGGATTCTGGCAAAGGCCATGAATCAAATGAGTTTAAATTTGAATCAGATGTTTACCGAGCTTACCCAGGGTGTGGAAATTCTTTCTTCATCTTCAACAGAGCTTTCCGCTGTTTCCAGTCAGATGTCAACCACATCGGATGAGACGTCCGGAAAGTCCGACAGCGTGGCTGCTGCCGCTGAAGAGATGAGTTCCAGCATGAATAGTGTGGCAGCAGCTTCTGAGCAGGCTTCCACAAATGTACAGATGGTTGCTGCGGCTGCAGAAGAGATGAGTTCCACCATCACTGAGATTGCCCGCAGTACCGAAAGGGGACGTTCAGTAACAAAAGATGCTGTTCTAAAATCCGGGAAAGCATCAGAAAAAGTCGATCAGCTGGGTATTGCAGCAAGACAGATAGGGAGTGTTACAGAAACCATAGCTGAAATATCCGAACAAACTAATCTTCTGGCGTTAAATGCAACCATTGAAGCTGCCCGGGCAGGAGAAGCAGGAAAAGGATTTGCTGTTGTGGCAGGGGAGATCAAAGATCTTGCCAAACAAACTGCTGCTGCCACCCAGAAAATCCGGGAGAGCATTGAAGGCATTCAAAACACAACAGATTCGACTGTGAAGGAAATAGAAGAAATAACAACGGTCATCAGCAATGTGAACGAAATTGTGACCTCCATTGCCACAGCAGTTGAAGAGCAATCGGCAGCCACCCAGGAGATTGCCGATAACGTCAATCAGGCAGCTTTAGGTATTCAGGATGTGAACCAGAATGTGGCTGAAAGCTCAAGTGTTTCAGAGGGTATTGCCAGGGAAATTGTTGAAGTCAGCCAGGCATCAAAAGAGATGTCAGATGCGAGTTCCCAGGTAAATACAAGCGCAGAAGAAATGTCAACCCTGGCAGAACAGATCCATAGCATGACAAGCAGGTTTACAATTAATTAAAATAAAAATTGGCCTCATAAAGTATTAACAATGACCGTGGAGGGCTGCAACCGATTCCTCTTGGATCAAAAGGAGATATCATGGAACAAAAAAGATCTTATAAAATATCCACCAACCCGGAATCAGACGGGTACGTAGGCGCAATACTGGCCATAGCTATTAAAGAAAGAGATGATTTAATTGCTCAAAAGCCGGCCTTGAAAGAAATTCAGACAAAAATTGATGCAAGCCTGGAAAATATAGATGGGTTTGAAGACCGGTTGCTCATTTTGGCGGCAGCAGCCCGATTTATGACAAATAAACTATAAAATGAGTCATGATTTACCATGGACCCTGTAAAACACATATTGAAAATCAAATTTTACAAATTGAAGTGGAGAATATAATCCATGTTTGAGTGCATAAACCAGGATCAAGCAAAACCTATATGCGAAAAAGGTTATGGCCTGGAACAAATATCTTTGGTTAATTTATTGGAAACGATTTCAGATGCGGTTTATATCTGCTCTGATGAATTTAAAATCATATACATGAATACTGCTATGGCCGATCTAATCGGTGTCGATAAAATTGGAACGGTTTGCCACAAAGCAATATACAACAGTGACGAAAAGTGTTCCTGGTGTGTGTTTGACCGAGTCATGAAAGGCAAGCCTGTTCAGTATGAATTGTTCAATCAAACAAATAAACACTATTATTGGGCTTCAAACTCCTGCATTTTTGATAAAGAGGGTTCATCTTTAAAACTGACTATTTTTCATGATATTACCCGGGCCAGGCAAATGGAGCAAGAAACCCTGATAGAAAGAAATCTTCAGTCGCTTGGCTTGCTGGCAGGAGGCATTGCCCACGATTTTAACAATCTTTTGGCCGGGTTGCTGGGTAGTCTTGAGCTTATGCAGATGGAGATAAACTCTGAGGTTAAACGGTCAAAGTATCTGAAAACAATCAAAAAAGCCTTTATTCGCACCAGGGAGCTGACAAATCGGTTAATACTGTTTTCAGAAGGTGCCATACCTGTAAAAAAAACGTTCTCTATCAATGCGCTGCTAAATGATTCTATTGGGTCATTTTTGAACGATTCCGACATTAAAGTTAAATTTTCCATTCCGGATAATATCTGGTTTGTAAATATTGATAAAGACCAGATAAAACTGGTTATCGATAATATCTTTATCAATGCTGTGGAGGCAGTGAATAAAAAAGGACAAGTTCAGGTAAATTGCAAAAATATAGAGAAATTAGAAGAAAATATCTTGTTCTTGAACAAGGGAAAATATGTCCGGATAGACATTAAAGATGATGGATGCGGTATATCTGAAGAAAATATAAACAAAATATTTGATCCATATTTTTCAACCAAGGAGTGGAGCACGAATAAAGGACAGGGGCTGGGTCTTGCAGTCTGTCATTCAATCATTAAAAAACACAATGGTGCTATCTTTGTTATCTCAGACCTTGAAAAAGGAACGACCGTTTCTATTTATTTGCCGGGATTAGAAAATAATGCCTGATTTAAGTGACGACAGAAAGTCAATCTATAAAAAACAGCTCTATATTAATTTGATTTTAATAGGTGCGTTTCTCATAATTGTTTTTATTCTTAATCATGCCATGGTGTCCCAGATTCATAAGCAGGGCAAACAGGCCACAGGTGATGCCCTTACTGCAATTCTTAAAATGAACCAGGCTAGTATGGATCTTTGGATTAACCATATTTCATCAGATATCCAATCCTGGGCTTCGATAGGGCACTTTCAATCCCTGGTAGAAAAGCATCTTACACATTCAAGGGACAGGCACAGCCTTTTGACCAGCAAAACCCTCAAAGATTTGAAAGATTTTTTTGCACCAAGACTGGCTATACATGATTTCCATGGTTTTTTTATTATAGCGCCCGATTTTATTAATATAGGCTCCATGCGGGATGCCAATATAGGGATGTCCAGCCTTATTGCAGCACAGCGAATGGATTTATTGAAAAAATGTTTTAAAGGTGAAACCGTTTTTATACCCCCTATATATTCTGATGTGCCGCTGCCGAATAAAATCGGAAAAATGATACCCATGAAATCCACAATGTTTCTTGCAACACCGGTTAAAAATGACAGGGGTGATGTGATCGCTGTAATGACTGTCAGAATCATACCGGAATTCAATTTTAGCAGGGTTGCCCGCATCGGCAAGTTAGGAAAAACGGGTGAAACATACTTTTTTGATCAGACAGGGCGAATGCTGAGCCCAAGTCGATTTGAAAAGCAACTTAAAACTATTGATTTAATACACGGGGAGCAAAGCAGTGTTCTGAACCTCGAGATCCGTGATCCAGGTGGGGATCTGACGGCAGGCCATATTCCTGGGCTTGCCAGGGACGATCAACCGCTCACCCATATGGTATCAATGGCTTTAAAAAACGGTGACGGGAAAAATATCAGTGGATATAGAAATTACCTGGGGGTTCGGGTCATTGGAACATGGTTGTGGGACGACACTTTGGGAATCGGCATGGCCACGGAGATGGATTTTTCAGAAGCGGCCCATGCATCTGAAAAAATTCACTTCCTCCTTATCTGCATTAACAGTGTAATCGTTAGTTTTGGTTTTATTATTTTCTTTGCTGTTTTTAAAATCAAATCACATGCAGTACAAAAGATTGAACAGGCATTGATAGAATCAAAAAAGGAGCTTGAATTACGTGTCAGTGAACGAACATTTGATCTACAGAAGGCGAATAAAAAACTGTCCACCATATTGGAAAAAACAAGCCAGGGATTTTATCTTGTTGACAACCAGGCAAAAATTATTGACATAAATCCTAAAATGGCCAAATTGTTCGGAAGAAAAAAAAATGAAATTCTTGGACACTCATTTTTTGATTTTGTTGATGATAAAAATAAAATTATTCTTATCAATCAAATCAGAAAAAGGGAGAAAGGAGAAGACTCCTCATATGATATGGCATTACAACAGCCCGATGGCACCAATGTGACCTGTTTGTTCAGTGCGACTCGTATTAGCGATGAAAAGGGAAATAAAATCGGCTCATTCGCCATGGTAACAGATATAACTGAGCGAAAAATATTTGAAACAAAACTCCACATGGCAAAGATTACAGCGGAAAAAGCCAACCTGGCAAAATCTGTTTTTCTTGCCAGCATGAGCCATGAGCTGCGCACACCACTAAATTCGATTCTGGGATTTGCCCAGTTAATGGAAACAAAGATAGATAAAAATGATGATTCTCCCCACAAACGATATCCTGAAAGAATTATTCGGTCAGGTGAGCACCTATTAAAACTGATTGATGAAATTCTTGAGCTGAGTAAAATTGAATCAGGTGCAGTGAGTGTATCAATTGAGTCGGTTGATGTTTATTCAGCCGTAATGGAGGCAATCGAGTTTGTCAGGCCGATATCAATGTCACACGGGATTGAATTATTGCCGGAAAAACCTAAAAAACCGATATTTATCAATGTAGATCGAATCAAATTTAATCAAATAATTTTGAATTTATTTTCTAATGCTGTCAAATACAATCGACCCAATGGGAAAGTAAGAATTTTTAGTGAGATATCAGACAATAAACTCTGTCTCAATGTAGTAGACACCGGTCACGGTATCAAAAAAGATAAAATAAAAATGCTTTTTGATCCTTTTAACCGGCTGGGGAAAGAGACATCTTCCGTTGAAGGGACAGGAATCGGGCTGACAATAACAAAAAAGCTTGTTGAAATGATGGGGGGGGTTATCGGGGTCGAAAGCGAACCGGGTATCGGAACCCTGTTTTTTGTTGAGTTTACACTTGCAGAAATTCCCATAAAAGAAAGGAAGAATACCGTACAGACTTCAACATTGGAAAGGATTTCCTTGACCGGAGAATACACCATCCTCTATGTGGAGGACAATATGATTAATCAACAGCTTATAGAAACCATTCTTGCGAACCATTCAAATATTACTTTATTAAAAGCAAATGATGCTGCCCGGGGAATAGAGATGGCAATGGAACAAAAGCCCGATCTGATCCTTATGGATATTGGCCTTCCGGATATGGATGGCTTCCAGGCGTTTGAACAGCTTGGTAAAATTAAAGAGACCAGACAAATACCTGTTATAGGTCTGAGCGCAAATGCAATGCCGCTTGATATTAAAAAAGCCATGGACATAGGCTTTGCCGATTATATTACCAAACCTGTTAACATTGGTAAATTCCATCGGGTGATTGCCAATACCATCAATGCTAAAAAAATAACCCCTAAATTTAAAAAAAGGATAAATTGATGATATCCGAACAAAAACTACTGAATGCAAGAATTTTAATTATAGATGACAATCAATCCAACGTGGATCTTTTAAAAGATATCCTGACAACTGAAGGATACACGTCACTACTTTGTCTGACAGATTCCCGTGATGCACAAAACCTTTATCTTGCTTACGATCCGGAGCTTGTACTGCTGGATATTAATATGCCTTATTTTGACGGTTTTCAGCTCCTTGATCAGTTTAAGGAAGTGGAAAAAAATTCATATATCCCTGTTCTTGTATTAACTGCTCTACAGGATCATAAAATCCGGATTAAGGCGTTAAAATCCGGAGCCCAGGATTTTTTTGACAAAGCCGTTTAACAAATTGGAAACCATAACAAGGATTCGCAATCTTCTGACAGTCAGAATTTTACATAACCAGGTGAGAGATCAGAATATAATATTAGAAAAAAAGGTTCAGGAACGTACCATTGAGCTGGAGGAATCACGCCTTGAAATTATTCATCGCTTAGGGCGTGCAGCTGAATATAAAGATAACGAAACCGGTGCGCACATTGTCCGGATAAGTAAAATGTCTTCATTGCTTGGAAGGCTGGCCGGAATGACTAATGAGCGAGCAGAGTTATTGCTGAACACCAGCCCCATGCATGATATTGGAAAAATCGGCGTCCCGGACAGCATCCTTCTTAAATCCGGTAAGCTTAACGCTGAAGAGTGGAAAACCATGGAAAGCCATACTATCATTGGAGCAAATTTACTTGCCGGTCATAGTTCCGAGCTAATAAAATCCGCTCAGGAGATTGCATTGACCCATCATGAAAAATGGGATGGTTCAGGATATCCCATGGGGAAAAAAGGAAAGGACATTCCTTTTGAAGGCAGAATCGTCGGTATCGTCGATGTTTTTGATGCCCTGACATCCAGAAGACCATACAAAGATCCTTATCCGATAGATAAAACATTATCAATCATCAGAGAAGAACGGGGCCGACATTTTGACCCTGATTTAACAGATTTGTTTATTAAAAAAATTGATGATTATGTCGCAATCAAGAATACTTTTTCCACGAGAAAAGACATTGCTTCGCAGGATTTTAAACTGAGTGAACGGGATCAATGGGTTCCATTAAACATTTAGGGGGAAGCCGTCACGGGACATT
>DAOWDR010000580.1 GCA_030638935.1 Desulfobacteraceae bacterium
CAAATTCTGGGGCTGATCATAGCCTTTGGCGGCATCATTGTGGCCTTTAATGAATCGTTGAATCTGCCGACCCGGGAAATGCTGGTCGGGGACTGTATGCTCCTGGGGGCGGCGGTGTTCTGGGGATCGGTCACTGTGGTCATTAAAGCCAGCCCCCTGATCCACATTTCCCCCAGCAAGACCCTGCTTTACCAACTGGGGGTATCGGCACCCATTTTGTTCTTGGCTTCCGTGGCTCTGGGCGAAGGAGGTATCCGGGAACTGAGCCCTGTGGTCACGGCCAGCCTTATCTACCAGATCGTCTGGGTCGCTTTTATCACTTATGTTGTCTGGTTCTGGCTCATCCGGAAATACCCGGTGTCCCGAATTGCGCCGTTTACCTTTCTTACTCCCTTGTTCGGGGTAATGGCCGGAGCATTTCTTTTAGGAGAGCCCGTAACCTTTTTTCTAATCTGCGCCCTGGTTCTGGTGGGAACAGGTATTTACCTGGTGAACCGGAAATAGAGATGATTTCAGGGCACATCGAGGTCATATCCCCCAACAGACAAGCTGCCATTTTTGCAAACATCAATGGCACTTGACTCCTTCCCGCTTTTTTCTTGATATAAAATGTTCCGGAATTTATCACCTTGGATGAGACTACAAAAGCCCGGGTATTTGATATCTGCAATAGATATGCTATTGTCACAGATCGAATCCGTGGGTGTTAACCAAAAATATTAAGGAAGCCAACATGCCGTTTCCCAAAGAGCCTGATTCTTCAGACCTGCTGGACCTGGAAAACATTGATTTTTTATCGGTTCTGAACCGGTTGGATGACGGAGTGATTATTGCGGATATTAATGGAACAATACTTTTTTACAACAAAACCCAGGCCAAAATAGACGGACTTAGCCCTAGGGATGTGATCGGGCTCAAGGCCACTGATATTTATGAGCTCAACAACCACACCAGCCTGATCATGCAGGTCATTCACCAGCATTCCGCCATCAAAAACCAGGCTTTTTTTTATAGAACCTGTTCAGGCAAGGTGGCCAACACCATTACAAGCGTATATCCTCTGTTCACCGAAGGAACCATAAACGGAGTGCTCTGCTTGGTCAAAGACTATGAACTGCTCCAAAAATCCAAACCCCCATCTGCCAACGAATGCCGATCAGATCTGGGTAACGGGACCCAGTACACCTTTGCCGACCTCATTGGGAGCGGGGCCGATTTCATGCGGGTAAAGGATATGGCACAAAAGGCGGCTGCCTCAACCTCCCCCATCATGATCCAGGGGGAAACCGGAACCGGCAAGGAACTTTTTGCCCAGTCCATCCACAATCACAGCCCAAGACGGCAGGAAAAATATGTGGCAGTCAATTGTGCGGCCATTCCCCATGATCTTTTGGAAGGAATGCTCTTCGGCACAACACGTGGGGCCTTTACCGGCGCCATGGACAAGCCTGGCCTCTTTGAAAGCGCCCATGGCGGCACCCTTTTTCTGGACGAACTTCTGGTCATGCCCGTGGAACTCCAGGCAAAACTTTTGAGAGTTCTTCAGGAAAAACAGGTGCGAAGGGTGGGCTCTGTCAGAGAAACCCCTGTGGATGTCAAAATCATCAGCTCGGTGAACCGGGATACCAGGATTGCTATCCGGGAAAAACAGCTTCGAACAGATCTTTTCTACCGGTTGGGAGTGGTCATAGTAAAACTGCCTCCCCTGCGGGAAAGACTGGACAATATGGAAGATCTGGTCACTCATTTTCTTGAAAAAATCAATGGCCGGCTGGGAACCCATGTAAAACAGATTTCCCGGGAAGTTTTTGAATTATTCACAGCCTACCAGTGGCCCGGCAATATCCGGGAGCTGGAGCATCTCATCGAAGGAGCCATGAATATGGCGGGCCAGGAAGAGATCCTGGGGCTTGAACACTTTACCCCCGGTTTGGACTCCCTTGAAAAAATTGAGTTGGAATACTGGGACCCCCCTGGCCGGCCTTCCCAAAAGCAGGAAACCCCTGCCGGGAAAAACTCGCCCCCTGGTCTTGCCAGTATCCAGGCGGATCAGGAAAAAAAAGCCGTTGAAAACGCCCTTTCAACCTCCCGGGGCAATGTCAGTCAAGCCGCCAAAAAGCTGGGGATTTCAAGACAGCTTCTCCATTATAAAATTAAAAAATATAAATTATTTCGTGTGGATTTTATTCCCCGTCCCAGGTAAAACTAAAACTGATAAAATTAAAATTTGGAAAATTAAAATTATTTTCAGGTGAAAGTTTTTTTTCTATTTTGCCAGACAAACAGAAAAAAAACTTTCAGTCATTCACCACTTTCACTAAAACTCTGCCAGTTAAATTTTTAGTTTTATTTTACATATTAAATAGTTAGATAAAAAAACAAAAATAGAATGACACCTGGTATGTATTCTGCAAAACACAATGGAAATATCCCCCCATTCAGAGTGGATGAAAAATATAATATTGCAGGAGTATAATTGTGGCACAAAATATTGAGTCAACAAAACCTTTTGACCCTTTTGTTTTCTGGGTTTCAGCCTCTGTAACCGTCCTTTTTGTTCTCTGGTCTGTTCTCTTTCCCGAGAACATGACTGCGGTCATCAATGCTGTTTTCAGCTGGACCACCACCAAGTGGGCCTGGCTATATTTATTAACCGTTTTTATGCTGGTCATTGGCTGCTTTGTGCTCATGGGCAACAAATACGGCACCATGAAACTGGGGCTTCCCGGCGACAAACCCGAATTTTCCAACTTTTCCTGGTTTGCCATGCTCTTTGGCTCTGCCATTGCTGCGGGCATCGTCTTCTGGGGCCCTGCCGAGCCAGCCTACCACTATATGAGCCCGCCCCCCTATTTTGGAGGGGAACCCAGCACACCTGTTGCCGGGGCCAATGCCATGACCTACTCCTTTTTTCACTGGGGCTTGAGCGCATGGTCCATCTATGCCATGCTGACCATTGCCATAGGCCATGCCTGTTTTACCCAGAATCTTCCCTTGAAATTTTCCTCTGCCTTCTACTATGTCATCGGCGACAAAATCCACGGAACCTGGGGAAAAATTCTGGACATCTTTGCAGTGTTTGCAACCCTGGGCGGCCTTGCCACAACAACAGGATTTGTGGCCCTCCAGCTGTCTGCCGGTCTCAAATACCAGTACGGCATGCAGCTTGGCCCCTCCAGCACCTATGTGATCATCGGTATTCTCACCGCCATTTTCACCCTGTCCGTGTACACAGGCCTCCAAAAAGGGGTAAAACTCATGGGTGACATCAACATGTGGGTATTTGTTGTGGTCTGGTTTTTTATCCTGATCTTCGGTCCCACTATTTTTCTGATCAATCTTACCACCAATGCCATTGGCCAGTATCTTCTGCATTTCATTCCCATGAGCCTTTTTACCGGTCCGGGTTATGAAGGCAATTGGATAGGCAGTTGGACAGTGTTTTACTGGGCATGGTGGATGAGCTGGGCTCCCTTTGTGGCTGTATTTATAGCAAGAATTTCCAAGGGCAGGACCATTCGACAAACCGTTGCCGCAACCCTGATACTTCCAACTCTGGGAAATTTTCTCTGGTACGGGGTCATCGGCGGGGCAGGCATCCATTTTGACGTATCACCCGTCATGAAGGAACACGGCATGGAAAGCGCCATATTCGCCATTGCCCAGAACCTTCCCATGACCGGAATTCTGGCGGTTGCCCTGATTTTTCTCATCGGCACCTTCTTTTTAACCTCTGCCAATTCTGCGGCCATATCCCTTGCCATGTTCGTTTCGGGACATGAAAACCCCGGACGAAACCTTCGGGCATTCTGGGGCATTGCCCTTGGTGCTGTGGCAGCAGTGCTGGCCGGAAGCGGAAGTCTTAAAGCCATCCAGACCGCCTCCATTGCAACGGCATTCCCCTTGATGTTCCTGTTGTTGCTGGTGCTGTACGGAACCTTCAAAGGGTTGAACCAATATAAAAAAGAGAACAAAGAATAAATAATATTCCCCGGGGTTAGAGCCCCTGGGAATATCCATTTAAAAAAGAGGGTTATCCCTCTTAAAGGAGAAAAGACAATGTACGATCGAATGCAGGAACTTAGTACCCAAAATATGGAAAAGATCCATGACGCTGCCATGGATCTTTTGAAAACCACCGGTGTTTCCTTTAATGAGGAAGAAGCCCTTGAAATCTTTAAGGCAAACGGGCACCGGGTGGAAGGAACCATTGTATTCTTTGAAGAATCCGACATTCAAAAAGCATTAAAGACAGCCCCTAAAAGGTTCACAGTCCATGCCAGGAACCCTGCAAAAAGCGTTGAAATAGGGGAGGATGATTTTGTTTTCCTTCCCGGATACGGTGCACCCTTTGTCATGGATGCTTCAGGAGAACAGCGCCAGGCCACCATGGAAGATTATGACAATTTCTGCAAGCTGATCCAGACCTCTCCCTACATCGACATGAACGGCTGGATGATGGTGGAACCGGCTGACATGCCCCATGAGACCGTCCATTTGGATTTGAACCTTTCCAATATGCTATTGTGCGACAAACCCTTCATGGGAAGCCCTGTTTCCCGCCAGGGCGCCATAGACGGAATTGAAATGGCAGGTATCCTCTGGGGCGGCAAGGAAAATATCATGG
>DAOWDR010000459.1 GCA_030638935.1 Desulfobacteraceae bacterium
AGGATTCGGTTTTGAGCCTGTATGCAGTTAGCAAATAGACGCAGACAAAGGCCGCAATATACATGAGGCTATAATATCGTACCTGAAACCCGTTGATTTGAAACAAATAGGGGCTGATCTTATAGGGTAACTCCTGCCACCAGTTCATAAATAGCCTTGATGATTCCTTAGCCGGTTTGTATCAATTCGGGCAATAAGTTCCTTGAGAAGTTTGGCTGCCACCATGGAGGTAACAGATTGAAAATCCCGGTCAGGATTGTACTCCACAATATCAGCACCAATGAGGTTGCCCCTAAGCTTTTGAATAATATCTAAAACCTGTCGGGTGGTAAAGCCTCCTGGTTCATGGTGGGAAACCCCAGGAGCAAATGCCGGGTCCAGACAGTCCATATCAAGGGAAAGATAGACAGGCCCTTGAAATTCTAGTTTTTCAAGCCAATCATTTCCATTTTTCATTTCCATTACCTCAACCCCCAACCTATGGGCTTGTTCACGCTGATGACCGTTGATAGTTCTGATCCCAGCCTGGACCAAACGTGCGGCTAATTTTTTTTCCATTATCCTGGCAAAGGGGCAGGCATGGGAAAAACGGTTGTTACCAAGACTATCATAGAGATCAGGGTGGGCATCCAGGTGCAAAATATTTAAATTTTCATATTTTTTTGCGTATGCTTTTAAAATAGGAAAGGTGATTGAGTGGTCTCCTCCCAGACAAATGATCCGGGCATCCTTTTTAAGAAGTGTGTTAACCCTATGGGTGATGGCATCAAAGGTAGATGATTCCTCTGAACAGTCCACATCCCCCACATCATAGAGGCCGTTTAAAGTTTCCAGGTCAACTCCCTGTTCCGTCCATAGGTTGGATGAATCGGAAAAATAGCTTTCCCTGATTCTGGAAGGGGCAAGGGCAGGGCCTTTGCTAAAGGAACTATTGGCATCAAAGGGGATGCCGAGGATACAGATACTATCTTTGTCAATTGCTTGGGAGCCTTGTGGTTTCATTGTTTTCCTTTTTTAGGGGGAGGGGATCCAGAAGACGGGAAGGATCCCAGATGTCAGGGTTCATTTTTCTGACAGTGGAGGGGATTAATTTTTTAAGAAAAGCATCCCTGGAAAGTTCAACCGCCCCCATCTTGAGCAGATGATGGGTGGTTACCTGGCAGTCAATCATATCAAACCCTTGGGCATTTAAAAGACTTGCAAGGGCTGACAGGGCAATTTTTGAGGCATTGTTTTCAAGGCTGAACATGGATTCCCCAAAAAAAGATCCCCCCAATGTTACCCCGTACAGACCGCCAACCAAAGAGTTCTTGTGCCAGGTCTCAATGGAATGGGCATATCCATGTTTGTGGAGTTGGATATAAGCATCTATCATCTCCTCCACAAGCCATGTGCCTTGGCCGCCCCGCCTTGGTTTTGAACATGAAACTATGGTCTGTTCAAAGGCATTGTCCACAGTGACCCTAAGGGGTGTTCTTTTGATAACTTTTTTCAGGCTTCTTGAAATTTTTATGGTTTCAGGAAATAATACAAGTCTAGGGTCCGGAGACCACCACAGCAAAGGTTCATTCTCTGAAAACCATGGGAAGATGCCGTTTTGATAGGCAAGCAATAGTCTTTCTATACTGAGGTCTCCTCCGATACAGAGGAGACCGTCTGATCTTGCAAGACATGCCGGCGGGAATTCGATTCTTTCTGATAACCTGAAAAGGGGCATTCAGCTTTTTATAATAAAGGTCAAGGCATCATTTTTCAGGCCGATGGAAAGTTTTCCCCCTTTTTCAAGTTTGCCAAAAAGAATTTCATCGGTGAGCTTGTCTTTTATGGTTGTTTGAATGAGCCGGGCCAAAGGTCTGGCCCCAAATTTGGGATCATATCCTTTGAGAGCAAGATGGGTCCGTGCCTTGGCAGAATAGGACAGGGAGATCCCCTTGGTTTTCAACATGGTTTTCAGTTCCCTCATATTTTTGTCCACGATCATTTCCATGATCTGTTTGGATAAATGATTGAATTGAACAATGTTGTCCAGGCGGTTTCTAAATTCCGGGCTAAAGGTTTTTTCAACGGCCTTTAATCCTTTGGCATCTGTCTGGGCGGTCTGGGAACCAAATCCAATGTTGTTGGCATCCATTTCCCTGGCCCCGGCGTTTGAGGTCATGATAAGAATCACGTTCCTGAAATCAGCGGATTTACCGTTGTTATCGGTTAGCGTGGCATAATCCATAACTTGGAGCAGGATATTATACAGATCCATATGGGCTTTTTCAATTTCATCCAGCAGGAGTATGGAATGGGGGTGTTTTCTTATACTATCGGTTAAAATTCCACCCTGTTCAAATCCAACATAGCCGGGAGGAGCACCGATCAGCCTTGACACCGCATGTTTTTCCATGTATTCGCTCATGTCAAATCTGATAAATTCAATCCCCATATTGGCAGCCATCTGTTTTGCCACTTCGGTTTTTCCCACACCGGTAGGTCCCATGAACAAAAAGGAGCCTATGGGCCTGTCAGGAGCTGCCAGGCCTGCCCGGGATCTTTTGATTGCCGTGGTCAGGGTATTGATTGCATTATCCTGACCGTAGATAACTTTGAAAAGTCTTTGTGGCAATGATTCAAGATTGGCCTTGTCCGTTGATGTCACACTTGTGACCGGTACTTTTGCAATTTTTGCCACAATGGTTTCAATATCTTTGCCACTAACGTTCTTGCGTTTGCCAGCACCCTTAAGGCGAAGATAGGCTCCGGTTTCATCCATCACATCAATGGCTTTGTCCGGAAGGAGCCG
>DAOWDR010000632.1 GCA_030638935.1 Desulfobacteraceae bacterium
ACCACACCGGCACTATGACAAGGCACTCGGCGGCTCTGGATAACGAGATTTCCGAAGGTTTCCTTGAAATCAATCCCGAGGATGCTGCTGCCCTGGATATCCTTGATGGTCAAATGATTTCGGTGGCCTCCCGCAGGGGAGAGATTAAAACCCGGATCATGGTCACCCGGCGGGTGGAAAAAGGAGTGGTTTTCATGCCCTTCCATTTTGAAGAAACCAATGTCAATAAACTGACCAACCCGGCATATGACCCCATAGCAAAGATACCGGAACTAAAGGTCTGTGCCGTAAGCCTGACCAAAGTATAATTACAAAGGCGGTCTCTGTATCACGGGAGTGCCGGGACCGCCTTTTTTCATATCTTCTTATTCCCACCCCTTTGACTTCGGCGGGAGATGGTTTTGGAAATATCATCATCAGCAAGTGTCAATACTTTTACAGCCTTTTATAAAAGGGCAAACCGGTTCCTGAGGATCGGCGTGTTGCTTCATTTGACAGCCCTGGGTGGGGTTGTTCTGTTCTTTTTGTTTAGCCGACTCTCGTTAACAGCCTTGGGACAACAACAGCACCTCTTTTTTGTCGGGTATGGATTGATAGGGTGTTATGGATTTGTACTGCCTTTTTTTGCCGAACTGGATGCTTTCAGCCGATATCAGAATTACAAAAAAGTAAAAGATTTATTCCATGAAAATGGTTTTCAGACAAGAATAGTCAATCAGTTTATCAGTTCGCGCTGCCAGCGGGATGCCATTAAAGTGGCTGCCTGGGATATGGGACATCTGGATAATCTTTGCCGCTATTATGATAGCCTGGGTTACCGGTGGTATCATCTGCTTCCGGGTTTTATTATTTCAAAACCCCTGGTGTTTTTTTCAGGAAAATACTGGCAAAAAACCTTGTTTGAAAAAAAATATGAATCAAAATATTTTCTCTGGTAATGGTATAACTGCCTATCCCATAAAAAATATTTTCCCCGGCTCCCCAACCGCCACGGCAGCTCCTCCCTTCCTTAAAGGTCATTTTAAATTTTAGTAATAGTGATCACATTTTATGCGCAGAGTTGGGGTGGTGGATTATAGAAAATAACTCACAACATATCAAAATGGCCCTTAACCTTTAAAAGTATAAAGC
The DNA here is from genome assembly GCA_030638935.1 of Desulfobacteraceae bacterium. Taxonomy (GTDB): domain Bacteria; phylum Desulfobacterota; class Desulfobacteria; order Desulfobacterales; family Desulfobacteraceae; genus NBML01. Next base: position 1,132 of record DAOWDR010000632.1, read on the forward strand.
TCTTTCCATCAGAATTTTCAAAATCAGCGGTATCTCCAAATTAATTGATTCTCCCCTCCGGTATTTTGGTTTAATTATAATCCGATAATATGTATTAACCTCCCTGTTGCAAATTTCAGCCAGGAAGGTTAGTCTCCAAATAAGTGGACTGTCGTACCTTCGGGTCAAAGGATTTAAGGATACAATATATGGTGGTCTGAAAATTATAAAGAAAGCGACCCGTTACAGGGAAAATCAACAGGATTTTTCCCCTTGAGAATTAGGTTTAATATCCTGCCTTGAAAGTCACAAACTCTCTGAGAATATTTTGCCGAACGAAAAGAAGGCTTTATTTTTTTCATATATTATCATTTAGAAGGATAGAAGTTGCGTAATGCTTATCTATATTCTTTTGATCTTTAAAAATTTTAAATGTAACGCCCTGGCGTTGTCAGATCACAGATATTGATATTATGACAGCTTTTTGTTACCAATGGCGCCGGTTATTATATTAATTCATAAATCAGGAGGATCGAGTGATCAGATTAAAAACGGCTCTTTGTTTACTTTTTGTAATGGGAATTCTTGCTGTGGGTATCTCAGCTTTTGCGGCGGATGCAGATATCAAAGAGTTGGCAACAGAACAGGATAAAATCAGTTATGCATTGGGTTTAAATATCGGTAATCAGATTCTGGCAGATTATCCATTGAACCTGGAAGCCTTTTTCAAGGGTATCAAAGACAGTCGCGGCGATTCAAAAATGTTGGCCGATGAAGAAATACAAAAGACTCTCATTGCCTTCCAGCAAAAAATGCAACAAAAACAAATGGAAGCCGCAAAGATTAAAGCTGAAAATAACAAGGCTGTTGGTAAATCTTTCCTGAAGACAAACAAGGACGAGGAAGGGGTCGTGACTCTGCCCAGTGGCCTTCAGTATAAAGTGATTGTAAAAGGCAATGGGGATTCTCCAAAAGCATCTGATAAGGTGAACTGTCATTACAGAGGAACTACCATTGATGGAAAAGAATTTGATTCATCTTACAAGCGTGGCAAGCCGGCATCATTTCCGGTTGGAGGTGTTATCAAAGGCTGGACAGAAGCCCTCCAGCTCATGAAAACCGGCTCTAAATGGATGCTTTACATCCCGGCAGATCTTGCCTATGGCGACAAGGGTGCAGGGCAAGTTATCGGACCTGGCTCAACCCTTATTTTTGAAGTGGAGCTGCTGGGTATCCAACTCCCTACCTTGATAAACATGCCGCCATCCTGCAATATCAAATGATATGGCATTAAGCTGAACGATTAAATCGCTGATTGGAATTCCTTGTAAAGTTTCGGAAGAAGGCCGTTTATTTTCATTGGTGGTAAACGGTTTCCCGACCGGCCTTTTGCATGGTGGGAGGGGCTACAACAATGCCATCAGTTGCCCTGATATCGAGCTTTAAAGTGCCGTCAGGCGTGTGGACACCGGCACGGGTATTGTCCAAATTTTCGTCATACCGAAACCAGCCGTGGCTCCCCCTTCCGCTACGTACCCAGAGGGAAGTAACAAGCTGATTTCCGGTCAGGGCGAGGTGATATTTCAGCGCCTCGGTGTCATCAAAAACAAGGACGATTATCCCTGAATATATTCCAGTGGCAATACCAATTCCGGCATTCGGCCATTTCGTTCACCAGAATATGATTTCCGCCTTGGAGAGGCTCCCTGCAAAATCAGGTATTTAATATATTAACAGGTTTCCGAATCTAATTGGATGAGTTACCCATTAATCCTAATTATTATATGACTTTTTAAATTCTGATGAGTGAAAATGGAATTGTTAAGACCGGTTAGAATTTGCCCCTGGCGGCCCTATAATTTTTGATTTTCAACAAAGGAGTAGTATCCTTTGGAATTGAAGATAATGTGATCCAGAAGGTTTATTCCCAAAATGGTTGCGGCCTTTTTAATGCGTTGGGTTATGGATATATCTTCTTTGCTGGGTGTCAGATCCCCGGAGGGATGATTGTGGGCGATAATAATGGCTGAAGCCCGTTCAACAATTACATCTGCAAACACTTCTCTGGGATGTACCTGGCTCTTATTGACAAGGCCTATGGTCACCACCCGAACAGTCATGACTTCGTTTGCCCCGTTTACAGAAATACTGATAAAATGTTCTTGTTTGCGGTCCCCGTAATGCTGGATCAGGGGAAGTACATCAATGGGAACTTTGATTCTCAATCCCTCGGGCTTGATCCTTCTTCTGACAAATTCAACGGCGGCTGCAATGGATGAGGCTTTTGCCTCCCCGATTCCGTCAATGGCCATGAGTTCACGGGCATCCAGACATAACCCTTTTTCGTCGATGATTTTGGTCAGCTTTCGGGCAAGGGATAATACGCCATGGCGCCTGGTTCCCCTGCCCAGGATGATGGCCAGCAGTTCCTGGTCGGAGAGTGATTGGGCTCCCTTTGCCATGAGTTTTTCCCGTGGCCTTTCTTCAAAGGGCAGGTCTAAAATTTTTTTCATGGGCGTCACCATGGGTTTGTGTTTTCATTGCATATTTGTGATGGCATCTTATTTTATTTAGCAGGTCGGGAGGTTCAATATAAGAGGAGTATATTATGCCCTTTGTCAAGGTACCAGGGTTACCGGGAAAAGTATATGTTCCTGAAAAAAAGAATAATCCCAAAAAGCATCCCTGCAAAGATTGTTTTTCCTGTGAATTTTGTTCTGATGACCGGTGTCGGGTCTGCCGGGGAAATCCTGGGGATAAAAATCTGGACGGTCAGAGGTAAAAATGAAAGTTTCGCCTGTGTGCGGGAAGTTTCCAATCCCTTTGTCTGTTACGACAGAGTTTGTGTCTGTTGTTTTCGCTTAAATTCTATATCATTTTATGATATAGCTTCCCAGGGCCGTGTCTTTATGGATACGGCCGATTAATTGAATTAATCCTTCAAACCGGTGAGAAAAGATGAAATACAATATAGCAATTAACGGGTATGGAAGAATCGGGCGGTGTGTGGCAAGGGCTCTGTATGAATCAGAGCAATTTTATGGCAAACTGAATCTGGTGGCCATAAATGAGACAGCGCCGGCTGAGACCCTCTATCATCTGACCCGGTTTGATTCCACCCACGGCAGGTTTCCCCTTGAAATTAAAAAATGCAGGGAAGGACTTTTGATCGGAGAAGATATCATTCATCTTTTCCAGGAAAAAAATATAGTCAATCTTCCCTGGAAAGATCTTTTAGTTGATGTGGTGCTGGACTGTACCGGGGTGCACAACGACAGGGAGTCGGCTGAACTTCATCTTTTATCAGGGGCCGGTAAGGTTATTTATTCCCACCCGGCCAAGGATGAAATGGATGCCACCATTGTATACGGGGTGAATCATAACACCCTTAAGCCGGATCATACGATTATTTCCAATGCCTCCTGCACCACAAACTGTCTGATCCCGATTCTGGATGTTATTGAGCGGCATTTGGGCATAGACAGCGGGTCCATCACCACAATCCATTCGGCCATGCAGGATCAGCCGGTGATTGACGCCTATGACAAGGATTTGAGAAAAACCCGGTCTGCACTGCAATCCATCATTCCGGTGACCACCTCCCTGGAAAAAGGAATTGTCAGAATTTTGCCCCAAATGGAAGGAAAGTTTGATACCCTTGCCATCAGGGTTCCCACCACCAATGTTTCCCTCATGGATATTACCCTGGTTGGAAAATCTGATACCAACACTGCTGCCATTAACCAGATGTTGACCCAGGCAGCTGAAAAAGAATTTAAGGGTATTCTAGGTGTGTGTGATGAACAGCTGGTTTCCTGTGATTTTAATCATGATCCAAGATCGGCTATTATTGATCTGCCCCAGACCCGGGTTTCCGGGAAACGTCTTATCAAGATCCAGGCCTGGTTTGATAATGAGTGGGGCTATTCCAATCGGATGCTGGATACCACCCTGGCGGCCCTTGAAGCATGAGGGGATGCCGTTAAATATATAAACCGGCCTTTCTTTCCCCCGGGAAAAAATTAAGGAAAAGAAATTGCTTCCTGAGACTAATGGGCAGTGTTCAGGAAGCAAAAATTAGCTATTGGGGAGCATCAAGCTCCATCAATTTTTGAGTGATAATTTTTAACTCTTCGGGAATATTTGCGATATCATCAAAGGGCCTGGAACCGTCCCTGTCGGACTGGACAATCTCATCCAATTCCGGCAGAAAGCCCAGAATTTCGTAATCGGTCATATTTTCCCGTATAAGGTCTTTGTCTTCTTGGCAAGTGACCCTGTTACCCAGGATTACAATTTTTTTAATACCGATATCCCCGGCAAGTTTCCGTATTCTGTCTGCTGCCACCCGGCTTCTTTTCCCAGGGTTTACCACAACCACCAGGGCATCCACTGAGCCCGAGGTGGCCCGTCCTAAGTGTTCGACTCCGGCTTCCATGTCCATGATAATCACTTCATTTCTGGCAAGGACCAAATGGTTCATTAAAGCTTTTAAAATAACGGCTTCAGGGCAGATACAACCTGAGCCGCCCTGTTGTACTGTTCCCATGACCAGAAGTTTGACCCCGTCTTTTTCAATGGAGAACCGGTCCGGGATATCATCTACCTTGGGGTTTAGGGTGAAAAAGCCGCCCATGGTGCCGGGTTGGGCTCCGGTACGTTCTGCAATGAGGTCGGACAGCTCAGCCACAGGTGTTATGGGCTGGGTCTCGTCAATGCCAAGTCCTGCGGCCAGGTTGGAAACCGGATCAGCATCAATGGCAATTACACTGGTTTCTTTATTTAGAGCGGCAATGGTCCGGGCAATAAGAGAGGTAACCGTTGTTTTACCAACCCCGCCTTTTCCGCCGAAAGCAAGTTTTAAACTCAAAATAATACTCCTGCAATTTGATTAGGTATAAATAGTTTTATATTAACATGGTGATCATGATATTTTTTTTATTATACTTCCCTTTTCATCCAGCAGAAAAACTTCATAACCGTTTTTTTGGGACTGATCAATCAGGTCTTCCTTTATAATAGCCTGAATCTCATATTTTTCATTCATGACATCCTTTGGCATTAAAAGAAAGCATTGCTGTGCTATCTCTTTTGATTTAAAGGCCGGAACAAAAGTTGTTTCAGTTTCCTGGTTTGAATAGCCCAGAAAATGTTCATTGGATATACCAGGATTTTGAATAACTACATAATACCAGGTATCTTTTATTTTATTATTCAATTTTTAAATTTCTCCCCAAAAGTTTACTTCTCCTAAATATAAGACTGAATTTTGCAAAAGAAAGTCCTAGGAGTAATAAAAAAAACAAGGCCCCTGACCGTTAAATCGGACAGGGGCCTTGTAAACAAACGCTTAAAAAAATACTAAATTTCAAGCCATGAATCAGAGTAAAGTGTTTCACCCATGATTACTTTATAGGTTTTTGCATAATCCTGCATCTCTTTCTCAAGACTTGCAATATCAGGTTCATTACCGTCCATCATACCGTAAATAAGGTCAACAATGTCCTGGCGCTGACCCTTGGCAATGGCTGTCAATTTAGTATCAAGGGGATCGGAAATAACCGCTGCCATGCCGTATTTTTCAAGCATAACCATATAGGTACGATTAAGAATGCCCCGTAAATGTTCCGGAGGTCCATTTGAAATATTGGAAAGACCGCAGGTGGATCTGGAGCCTGGGGCCATGTCTTCAAGCATCATCTGGAAATTCATAAGGCTCATCAGCTGTTGCTGCTGGATATTGACAGGAGTTACAATTCCGTCCACCCAGATTTTCTCATTGGGAATACCAGCTTCGTTGGCATAGTAAAGCAGTTCAACTGCCAGGGCCGCTCTTTCGTTTTCATCCCTGGGAAGTCCATCCGGTCCCCACATAAGCGCCACAAAATCAGCCTCATATTTGGCAGCCATGGGCACCATTTTTTCATATCTTTCAGGACGTGCCATGATGGAGTTGACAATATGGGGTTTATCAGCCGGTTTACACACCTTCAAACCTGCCTCAATTGCGTCGATATTGGATGAATCAAGCAAAAGGGGCATTCCCGGGACTGCTTCCTGAACCACGTTAACCACCCATGGCATCAGCTCTGTTCCAAACTTTTTAGCCGGTCCAAGGTTGATGTCAATATAATCCATACCCAGCTCTTTTTGTTTGAGAACTTCTTTCTGGATGGGTTCAGGATTACGTTTGGCAGGATCTGCTTCTTTGAATTCTTTTCCAATTACCGTGGAAATTACATTCAGACTTTCACCAAAAAGAATCATACTTTTTTCCTTTAAATTTTACGATTGTGAATCTTTAAAGGGGGCGGGCACACCTGGTGTCCCGCCCCTTTTCTTAACTTATTGTGCCTTGAGGAAAGCCGGCAGATGCGCTGCTTCTCTCGGGCCGACTGTAATGGT
>DAOWDR010000323.1 GCA_030638935.1 Desulfobacteraceae bacterium
GAATCGGTGTTAGATTTTTGGTTTTTGGTGTATTGGTAAGGGCTGAGCTATGCAGCCCGCAAACACGCATGTCAGACTTCCTGATAAAAAAAACAGGGGAAAAATATCGGTATTCTTTAGAAGCAATGTGCTTGGCAGCGGCTTCGGTCCATTCCACCCGGGCCTTGATGCCCACACCATCCTCCCAGGCAAGTTCCTTTATCCAGCCGGAAGCCGGGGCCTTAACGTCTTTGATGGTCTGGTGCTCATAATCAAAAACAATCTCATTGCCCTGGGCGGCGATATAGGCTTTTACAAGTTCAAATGCTTTTTGATCCACAAAGAACTTACCTTCGTTTTTAATCTCTCCCCAACCGGCTGCAAACAACAGCATCCATCCAGGAGCCTTGGCGTCCTGGCTGATTTTAGCGATGATGAAGTGTAGACTCTTATCCATTGCCTTTTTCCTTTATTGAAAATAATGTCAGGTAATAATTCTCTTTCCCATCCCGGCCAGGTTTTAGTGTAACCCAGTAGCGCTTGTCACCAATGCTCAGCCAAATAAGCTGATCAGCTCCTTGCCTGTGGATCTCACCTTTTTCAATTATTTCCGGGATATTCAGGTAATCATCCAGTTCAAGCTCAGGCTGCATGACTTTTTGTGCGTCGATTCCGTTCCGGGACAACCAGATTGTCTGGGTTTTGCTTCCAAGTGCTTTCTTGTTCCCGGGTGTCAGCACGGCCACGGGAAACTCCCCTTTGATCTTGCCATCATAGAACCGTTTGAAAACAGGCCCGCCAAGGAACTCATTCACCCAGGGTCTGGCAACCCTGTGATCCAGGCTTTCCATTCGATCGCCCAAAACCTTGTATGATTTGTCAGCCGACTTGCCCACGTTGTAATCAAACCCGGGATCAATCCCCTGGGGGACTTTGTGGGTGTTGCCGTCTCGGTCCTTGTATTCCCGGTATTCAATCTTTGGGGCTGTGTCCGGTGCTGTTTTTCCCATCCGCTCAAGGTCACGCTTTGACAAAGAATCAAGCCTGCAATTGCAGCCCCAGCCGTTCTGGGGGGCATGGGTATCCAACCAGGGATCATTGTAAGCAAGCACAAGTCCGTGCCAAGCAAGGTGTTGTTTCCTCGGGTGAGCACTGCCGGAATGGCGATACATGAAATAAGGCCGAAGCTTTACCACGTCCGGATCATTCATCTGTTCCCACCGTCCGGCATTGTAACAGGACCGCACGTTGGTGTGATAAATCACCTTGGTCCGCCAGTTCCGGCCGCCATTGTACCGCCAGCCGTGATCTGCAACGATGGTATCAAAGTTTTTCCTGAAATCCTCCAGGGTAGCCCCCTGGGAGATGGACTTGTCCACGGCTCCCCGCAGGTCCGTGAGCAGCTCCGCCTTCATGGCACCGGAAATCATAAACCCCTTGGCATGCATGCCACCCACAAGATCGTCAAAATGCTCGGTGGGAACAGAAAGCTTTTGCCGGAAAAAAGCAATGGCCTCATCAAATGGCTTTGCACCGTATTTAATCTCGGCTTTAGGCATTATCCACCTCATACCGGCCTGCCAGATCGGATACGGTCATGGCTTTTTCAATCACTGCACCCAGGGCACCGGCATCCATATCCGGAAATGCATCAAAAAGATTGTCTTTCAGCTCTTCAAGGGATCCGGACTTGGCCATGATCTTTCTGACCGCAGGAAGCCAGTTCCCTATATGTTCATCAGACTCCTCCTCCAACCGGGCTAAAACCATGTCGAGAATGTCGAGATTTTCGTTTCTCGAATCATTTGCCTGTTTTGCGACCACATACCGCTTGGCTTTAACCGTTGTTGATTTTTGGCTATTTTTTGAAGAAAGACATTCTTCTCCTTTTTCCGGGGCAGGAATGTTGAATTTTTCCCTGATATGGGAAACCGGAATATCCATCATCTCCGCAAACTTTTCAATGTTCTCTGCATGGGTCTTAAGATCTTCTTTTTTGTATTGGCCTTTATAACCAGGGACCGGTGTGTCCCATCCATAATTAAACCCAACCCATGGCTTAATAAATTGTGTCCGGACAGTGGAAGCAATGGCCCGGGCATCGGCATTGATCAGATCATGGCGGACATCGTTATGAGTGTTGGATGCTGCATAGCTTCCCTTGCCGTCCACATCGCTGGTTAACGTGCCCCCAAGGATGGCCTTGGACATTTCCTTATTGGCAAAATCCGGAATCCCCTTGTAAAGATCTCCGGAGACAGATCCCCCCTGGCTGGTGACAAATTCAATCTCAGTGGCCTTGGAGATAATCCCGGCTGCATCAGTTCCCAGGGTCTGGACCGCAATGGCCAGGGCATCTTTATCGGCTTCACTTGCTCCGGATTCATACTTGCCCAATCTCAATGGCATGCCGTAGATTTCACAAAATAGCAGCCAATCTTTGATGGAATAATTTTTAAACAGGAACCACCAGGCACAGATCCGGTATATCCCGGACCGGACCGCATTGCCGGATACGGCCTTATACCGGTGCATCATCACCCGCCATGCAGGGATATCAATCCCCATGGGATCATCATCTGTCACCAGGCGGGGGATAGTGGAAAATAGACCGGAAGCATCAGTGAACATAAACCGCTTTTGCTCCAGGAATTCAAACTTTTCCACCTGGGCCTGGCCCTCTGACACATCCCAATGCTGTTCAAAACAAGAGAAACCCTTGCCGACCGCATCCTGTAGAGACTCAAGAACATCCGGCCAGTCTGTGATACTCTTCATCATTTCCTGGCAGTCCTCATACACCTTGGCATCACGGGCATCATCAGTGGCAGGCTCCAGGGTAAAATCAGCATCCAGGATGACGTTCCGCCGTTTTGAGATATCCCCAATGATATTGCCGTCCCGTTCCTCAATCTGGTCAAACAGCTCTGCTTGTCTCCGCAGATCCCCTGCATCGGCTTCTTTTAAAATTGCTGCCAGCCGTTCCGGGGTGAGGCCGCTTGTCACATATTCCCGGTAGGCATCCGTGAGGGGTGCCGAAGCCAAGGGACGTCTTTCCGGTTTCTTTTCCGGCTTGGCATATGGCCTGCCGAACTGATCATATATTTTGTAATGGGCCATCAGAACATTCCCTTTTTGACAAATCGTCTTTTGATAGTGGATTTGTATTCAACCTCACCCAAGCCTTTAAGCTCCCGCATGGCAAAATTTGCAAGAACATGGGCAATGGCTGAGTCACCATGACGCTGATTGCCGTCACGGCCTTTTGTCCTTCCCGTGTCCGGCACCTTGGCAATGCCCTTGATCATCTTTATGGCCCGGTGATCATCCAGGGTATCTCCGTCTTTCGGAATGAAGGTTTCCTTATCTTCAAAACTAGCCTTGAATTTAGGCATGTTTTCCCGATACCACTCCTGGGAGATCATCACCTCAAGAATCCTGCTGGCCCCGTATCTTTGCCGGGCCACTTCGGCTATGTACTGGCCGTTGCCTTTGGCATCCAGGGCAGCGCCACGGAACCTGGACCTTCTACTTCGGGCAGGGGCAGAAGGAAGCCGAGGGCGAGTACCGCGAC
>DAOWDR010000123.1 GCA_030638935.1 Desulfobacteraceae bacterium
ATACCATGACCAGAAAAATCTTGATAATTGATGATGATATAAAATTGATACACCTGCTGTCAGAGTATCTGGAAGAAAACAGCTTTAAGGTATCCCATGCACTTGAAGGCAACCATGCCGTGGATGAAATAAAAGACAAAACACCGGATCTGATCATCCTGGATATAATGCTTCCGGGCAAAGACGGACTTGAAGTATTAAAAGATATCCGAAAATTTCATACTCTTCCTGTGATCATGTTAACGGCCAAGGGGGATGATACAGACAGGATCATCGGGTTGGAGCTAGGTGCAGATGACTACCTGCCCAAACCCTTTAACCCAAGGGAGCTTCTGGCCAGGATAAAGGCTGTTCTCAGGCGCCAGGATCTTTTGATCTCCGATGATTCAGGGGATAATCTTCTCATCCGGTGCAATGACATGGTGTTGAACAGGGCTGCCCACACCATTGAGGTCAATCAAAAAATTGTTGATTTGTCCACCACAGAATTTAATATCCTGGAAGTATTGATGAAAAGTCCCAACACAGTCCTAAGCCGGGACCAGATAATGAACCTTGCCCAGGGAAGGGATTTCATGGTCTTTGACAGGAGTATCGATATCCATATCAGCAGGCTGCGGGCCAAAATAGAATCTGACCCAGGATCTCCCAAACGGATCAAAACCATCTGGGGAACCGGTTATATGTTTGTGGACCTTCCATGAAAATAGAACGCCTATATGTCAAGATTCTGCTCTCTTTTTTCGGAATCCTTTTGGTTACCCTGGCCCTGATCCTTGTCTTGTTTGTCACAGTAGGGGGGAGATCCTTCCGGGATTATCTTGACAAAAAAGCCTTTCCCAAGCTTCAGATTTTCCAGAAAATGGTCCAGGAAAAAATAGATGCCCATCCCCTCCTGCCCATTGGCCAGAACCCGGACCTGAAAAATCAGCTGGATATTTTTTCCACACTATTTAGCATAAAGATCTGGATCAATGATCCGGAAAAAGGAATCCAGATAAAAACTTTTACAGGCCCTGTAAATATTCCCAAAAAAGGATTTCACCGCCAGATTCATCATCAAAACGGCATCACCCTCTACCATTTTGTCAGGAAATGGACCAAATATTATGCCATTGTCCCCATAAAGGAGGGAGACAACGAGCTGCGGCTCCATCTTTATTATGACACCCGGCATCAAAATCGGCCGGAGGGACTTTTCTTTTTAGGCATATTAATCATAGGCGGGGTGGTGGCCCTTTTAATAATTCCCCTTGCCAGACGGATCACCCAACGGATCAACCGGCTGAACCGGTCTGCTCGTAAATTTGCCAATGGGAACCTGTCCTGCAGGACAGATATCAAAGGGTATGATGAGATCGCCAAGCTGGGCCATTCCTTTAATTTCATGGCAGACAAACTGGAGAAACTGATCCAGGGCAGCAAGGATCTGTCTGCAAATGTTTCCCATGAACTCCGAAGCCCCCTTACCAGAATCCGGGTGTCAAAAGAACTAATCGCAGACAAGTTGGACAAGCTGGACAAAGAAAGGACCAGGGCCGATATCCACCGGTATATTCAAAATATGGAGTCAGATATTCAAAGCCTGGATACCCTGATTGATCAAGTGCTCAAGCTGTCAAAAATTGATTACCAGGAATCGGAACTATCCCTGGAAAACTTTGATTTTAAAGATTTTTTAACCACAGAGTTGAAACAATACCATTCCCTGCTCCGGCAAAAGAACATCGGGATTGAACAGGATATTGCCCCTGTCCTTGTAAGCCAGGACAAGTCCGTTCTCAAATCCGTCCTCTCCAACCTGCTGGATAATGCTGTAAAATACACAACAAAAAACGGAAAAATCCGGATTTGCACCCTCCCTGCACACAGGAAGGGACTGGCTTTCAAGGTGACAAATTCCTGCCCCCCCCTGGATGACAAAGAGCTTGAAATGATATTCAACCCCTTTTACAGAACCCGGGGAAATACTGCCCCCGGCTCAGGCCTGGGACTGACCATTGCAAAAAAACAGGTCAGGCGGTGCAGGGGACAGATAAGTGCCAGGAATACGGATAAAGGCCTGACCTTTGAGGTCAGCCTGCCCTAGGAAACTATAAAATTTTCAGCTTTTTCAAATGATCTTTTTGGGGAATACCCTTTTCATCGTATTTTCTAATCCGATAGTATTGGGCCTTCATTTTCCCCAGGGGAACCACCTTTTTAGCACCGTCGGATGCCCGTCCGCTAACCGTAAGGCGCAGGGGCAAAACGTCGTCCTTGTGATCAATGCCCTCCCTTGTGTTCATCAGCCGTTCCAGAACATGAATCCGCTCCCCTGCACGTAAAAACTCTTTTTTGGATAACCTGATACCGGTGGCTGCATTCCACAACCCAAGGTACAAGGAGACATCAATGAGCTGGATGGCAAGATCTGGCAGATATTGCATGAGCATTGCCAACATGGGCTTGGGGGTGTATTTGGATAAGGGTGGCTCCAGAAGAAAGGCAAACATGGTGAACTGGCAGGTCTGGAGAGAGTTAATGCAACAGGTCAAATCTTCAAAAAATTTCACCCATTTGGCCTTGCCAAAGGCGGAATCCGGTTTCAGCAAACCCAGGTAGATCTCCTGGGCTACCATATAGGCGGACAGATGGCAGGCTCCCCTATTGGCAACGGCATAGGCCAGGCCCTGGCCAAATGATCCCCTGGGATCATAGGCCGCCATTTCAAGTCCCTTGACATGGATGGCAAATTCTCTTCCTCTGTATTTTTCAGATAAAAAACGACTGCCCATGGCCATCTGGGCACCAAATCCCCTCATAAATGCAATATCTTCAAGGGCCTGTTCAACACCCTCAACCTGACCAAAGGCAAGGTCACTTTTTACAAGCCCCTTTGCCGTGGCCTCCATCACCCAGGCAAGGGTGCCTCCGGCTGAAATCGTATCGATTCCAAGACTACCGCAAAGCCTGTTCCATTGGGCAATCCGGTCCAGGTCGAAAATTCCAAGGCTGGTTCCTAAAAGCCCGATGGTTTCATACTCGGGAGCCGACATCTCTTCTCCTGCAAACACTCCCCTGTGACCGCAGCGGATGGTACAGGGTTTACAGGTATGGTGACGGGTATCATGATCTTTTGCCATGGTTTCCCCAAACACCTTGACAGCCGATTCATGTTGACCGTCCTGGAAATTGTTCACAGGCAAAATCATTGCCTGGTTACAGGGACTTACATTGGCACTTGTGCCATAATTTCTATATTGATCAGCACTCAGGGGATTTTGATTGATATATTGGGTAGCGGTCTTACATATTTTCTTGAATTTGATCGGATCATGGGGTTTGACGGAAAAACTGCCCCCGGTTGCCACAATGGCCTTGAGGTTTTTCGCCCCCATTACAGCCCCGATGCCGCCCCGGCCCAGAAACCTGTGGCCCGCCGCCAGATTGGCAAATCGCACCCCGTTTTCCCCGGCAGGACCTATGACCAAAGACTTGGATAATTTTGTATCCAGAATGGACTGAACCTCTGGAATCTGCTTTCCCCAGAGGGAAGCTGCATCCTTGAATTCAACCCCCTGGTCTGTAATATCAAGAGTTATAGGTGTCTTAGCCTTGCCTGTGATGATCAAACCATCCCATCCAGCAGTCTTAAAAGACATACCAAAGGGACCACCACAGGAGGAGGTAACCATTATTCCTGTTAGGGGAGATTTGGTGATGGCCTCAAACCGGCCGGAACAAGGCGCTCCCGTCCCCATGAGAACCCCGGGCATAAAGGCAATATAATTTTCAGGGCCCAGGGGAGCCACCCCGGGTGTCATCCTGTCATAGAGCAGCTTTAATCCAAGCCCCTTGGCACCCAAATATTGGCGTCGCATCTCTTCCGGAACCGTGTAAGTGGTAAATTTTTTTTCCCCCAGATCCACTTCCAGTATTTTATTGGAACACCCGATTATTTTTGCCATGTATTGACTCCCTTTTGATAACAGTGTTTTGCCTTTTAACCCCTGGTAGGCAACACTACAAAAAAACATCTCAAAATAAAAGGAATTTTATTATAAGGCTCCCGGAATCAGCCTGCTCCAGGCTAAGATCAGTTGATTGCATAATTTTTTTGTTACCAGAGCCCCTTGGCA
>DAOWDR010000512.1 GCA_030638935.1 Desulfobacteraceae bacterium
AGTTTTACCGTCTTGCCATATCAGACAGTCGGCCAGGGCAGGTCCCTGTGCTGACCCTGCCTGTGGGCGGGCCATAAAAGCACTTGACACACTCCCCTGGTTTGACTATTCAAAGCCATGGTAAAATGCAAATAGGTCCGGTTCTTTTTAAGGCCGGGGAGGGCAATGGTGTCAGACTTAAATAAGAATCCAATCACCATACAGGCGTTTCCTGTGCGCATCATTATCCCAGTGGCCCTGACCCTGATTCTCTTTATTCTGACCATTTTTTTGCTGATCATCCCTTTGCTGGAAAAAAATATGATGGACGGGAAGCGAGAGACCATCATGCACCTGACCGAAACGGCCTGGAGCACCCTTTCTTTGTATCATGAGCAAGCTTGCCTCGGTATTCTTTCAGAGGGAGCTGCCAAGGAAAATGCCATTCGTCATCTTTCTCAATTGCGTTATGGCCCGGATCTTAAGGATTATTTCTGGATCAATGATATGGGGCCTGTCATGATCATGCATCCCTATCGCCCGGATCTTGTGGGCCGGGATATTGCCGGATTTGAAGATCCCGCAGGCAAGCATTTGTTTGTGGAAGTGGTGAACATGGCAAAGGAAAACAAAGCCGGGTTTGTGGATTATTTGTGGCAGTGGCAGGAAGACTCGGCCAGGATTGTCCCCAAGATATCCTATGTGAAAATTTTTCAGCCGTGGGGATGGATCATCGGCACTGGAATTTATGTGGAGGATGTACGGGCCGAAATTCTGGCCATTACCCACAAGCTCACCTGGGCCTGTTTAGGAATCATGGGGATTGTGTTGTTGTTGTCAGCTTATATCATCTGGGCTGCGGCAGGCGCTGAAAAGGAACGGTTAAGGGCCATGGCCCAGTCAAGACTCCGGGAAAAACAGCTTATCCAGGCAGACAAGATGAGCTCCCTGGGCATCCTTGTGGCCGGGGTGGCCCATGAGATCAATAATCCCGCCACCTCGCTCATGCTCAATGCCCCGAATTTAAAAAAAGCATGGGATGCCTTTTTGCCGGTTCTGGACACCTGTTACGCCGATGAACCCGGGGCCCGTGTTTGTAACATGTCCTATCCTGAACTGCGCAAACGCATTGAGCTGATGCTTTTGGCCATCCAGGACGGGTCAGCCCGTATTAAGGGGATAATTTCGGAACTCAAGGATTTTTCCCGGCCCACCGGAGCCCGGATGGACCATGAGATCGACGTGAACCAGGTGGTGAAAAAATCCATGGACCTGACCTTTGCAATTCTTAAAAAATCCACCCCCCTTGTGTCCGTGGCCTATGGAGAGGATCTGCCCTGTATCCGGGGAAATTTTGGAAAACTCCAGCAGGTGATGATCAATCTTTTAGTGAATGCAGGGCAGGCCCTTGAGCATTCAAAACAATCCATCCACGTGTTGACACGTCTGGGTGACCAGAAAAATTTTATAACCATTGAAGTGACAGACACAGGGCCAGGGGTTACCCGGGAAGACTTAAAAAAGATGAAGGATCCGTTTTTTACCACCCGCAGGGATGAGGGCGGCACAGGCCTTGGCCTTTCCATCTCCGGGAAAATTGTCAGTGATCACAAGGGGATATTGGAGTTTTCCTCTTCGTCCGGGCAGGGATTGACAGCCAGGATACTCTTGCCCTGCCGGTAAAAATAGCATATAAGAAATTAAATTGGATTGTGGCTACCCTGTTGATCTTCATGCCCATCATGGTGAAAAAAATGGCAAAAGAACAAGACAAAAGACCCATCCTTATAGTGGATGATGAACCTGAAATCCTTGTGGCAGTAGACACCACCCTGAGGATGGCAGGGTTGGACAATATCATCACCATAAGTGATTCCCGGGATGTGATTCGTCAAATGGAACGTAGGATTCCAAGGCTTATTCTTTTGGACCTGAATATGCCCCATATCAACGGCGGCCGCCTGCTTAAGATTATCAGGAAAACCTGGCCCAGGATTCCCGTGATTGTTCTCACCGGTGCCATTGATGTGGACACTGCGGTTCAATGTATGAAAATCGGGGCCCTGGATTATGTGGTCAAACCTGTGGAAGAAGGGCGTTTACTGGCTGCCGTCAACCAGGCCCTGGATTATGAAAATTTTGGGGACCCAGATAAAAAAAGGCCTTCCAAGGATTTGTTTTCCCAGATTAAAAACCCTCAAGCATTCAGGCACATCATCACCCAGGACCAGAAAATGCATTCCATCTTCCACTATGTGGAGGCCATTGGGCCCTCGTCCCAGCCTGTTCTTATTTTCGGAGAAACAGGGGTGGGAAAGGAACTCATCTGCCAGTCCATCCACAGCTTAAGCCTGCGGAAAGGAAAGCTGGTGAAGGTCAATGTTGCGGGTTTGGATGACAATGTTTTTTCCGATACCCTTTTCGGCCATGTGGCCGGTGCCTTTACAGGGGCGGATAAGGCTAGGCCGGGCCTTATTGAACAG
>DAOWDR010000327.1 GCA_030638935.1 Desulfobacteraceae bacterium
GAAGGAACCTATGAAAGTATCCAGGATGGAGAAGCACTTCGTCTTAAAAAATATGAAGCATTTCTTAAATCAGGGAAAATAGCAAAAATAGAGGCGGCCAAAGGGACAAAGGCATCTTCCCAGGAAGATGTGGTTCTTCTTCCCGAAGAAAGGGAAGAAGCTATTCTGGAGGCATATGAATTAGCAGACTTTCCCAAACCCAGGGGAGAGGATGGTAAGGAAAAAGAGATAAGCACCGGGGAAAAGGAAAAATTACTTTTTACCCATTTGGATATCAATGAGAATCATTTAAAGGAATTGGCCATGACCCGGGCTGAAAATATAAAAAATTATATCCTGTCCACCGGCAAGGTTGTTCCTGAAAGAATTTTTCTCCATGATCCTGACCAGGCTGAAACCGGACCGGAAGAAGAACGGTTTGGCAAGGTAAAATTTTTAATCAAGTAATATGGAGTTATAATTGCTTAAGAGACTAAAATTTATAATTTACACCCGGCCCTTCATTGTGTTGGTCTATTATTTTATCCGGGTTTACAGCATGACATTTCGGCTCAGAGTTGAAAATGAAAACCGATGGAAGGATCTCAGGGAGCAGGGAACCACAGTTCTTTTGTGCGCTTGGCACCAACAGTTTTTTTCAGCCATTTGTCATTTTAAGACCTATTCCAAATTCAATCCCGGCCTGATGATCAGTCAAAGTAAAGACGGTGACCTGATTTCAGGGGTGGCCCACCGAACCGGTTGGCATACCCCCAGGGGGTCTTCTTCCCGGGGGGGGAAACAAGCCATGGATGCAATGATTGATCATTTAAAAACTTACGGGTTTGGTGCCCATATCCTTGACGGTCCCCAGGGTCCCATGGGCAGGGTAAAGGCCGGGGTAATTAAAATGGCTCTTGAAGCAGATGCAGTTGTGATTCCCTTTTATACCTCGGCTGAAAATGCCTGGTTTTTTAATTCATGGGACCGGTTTATGTTGCCCAAACCCTTTTCCCGGGTTTTTTTAACCTTTGGCCAGGAGATTCGGCTTGAATCCCCTGGCAGTAAGGATAATTTTGAAGATCAGCGTCAAGATCTTGAAAAGACCATGAGACCCGGATTATTTCCATGAATATAGAAGAAACCAATTTTTTTTGCCCAGAAAAGGTCAGAAGCAAAAAAAGATAATTGACATTGGGTGGAATTTTCGGGAAAAAAGATAAAGAAAAGAAAAGTGGCAATGAATTAAATCTTTTAACGGGAGCCTGGTCATGGAAGAAAAAACCTTGAAAAGTGTCTATTTTCATTTTCGTTTCAAATTTATAGCGGTTAGCTCCATTGCATTTTTGCTCTATGTCATTTTATCAGGGTCCGGCGAATTTGATCAATTTGCTGCAAGTGTTCAATTCAAACTCATAGGCCCTTTTTTTGTTTTTGCGGGTATATCTTTTTTGATTTTCAGGAGATTCCCTATTAAATGCCCCAGTTGTCACACCCTGGTTGCTACTAAAAAGGATTGGGAATGCGCCTATTGTCACAAATTCCAGGGAAAAGATCGTTATCTGATAGATAAATGTGTTCATTGCAGGCAGGTCCAGGCCACTGCATCATGTGAACATTGTAAAGAAGAATTCCTATTGTAAGGAGGGGTCGGTTTTTTGAATTGGCAGTATAATTCTGACCGTTGTTCCTTCATTGCGGGAACTTGTAATTTTTATATCACCGTTACAATTTAAAATCACACTTCTGGCAAAGGCAAGCCCCAGCCCTTTCCCCTCTTTTTTATTCCCTGTGAAATAGGGTGAAAAAATGCGGGGCAGGTCTTCTTTTGAAATGCCGCAGCCCAGATCGCTGATGCAAATAATTATATTTGGATCCAGATATTGGCATGAGATTGAGATAATCCCCTGTGATGATACCGCCTGGAAAGCATTATCAAGAATGGCGTTAACAGCCCTTTCCACCATGAGTACCGGAATACAAACCAAGGGAACTTTTTCAAGATCCAATTGTATATCAATTTTTCCTTTAAAGTTGTTTTTCATGGCAGCTGCATTTTTTTCCAAAAGAAGGCTTATATCTTTTGGTTGGCAAACTTCTTCATTTATGGAAACAAAGAGTTTGATATCAGAGACAGCATTTGAAATCTGTTGGATTCCCTTGGCAGATTCCCTGATGATTTCAGGGTAATCTTTAAGGATAGTGTCCAAATCAATTTGGGTTTTATAATCTTCAATTTTTTGAATGGTTTTTGTGACTTTTTCCTCTTTTTGTGTTTTCCCCTTGTGTGTGGTTATGATTTTTTCCAGCACATCGTATTTTTCAAGCAGCAGGGTCATGGTTTGTCTATATTGGTTCATTTTCTTGAGGTTGGACTCAATTAAGGTATTTGATGTGTCAAAGGTATCAAGGGAAAGGGTGGAAATATCAGATGCAATGGCAGCTTTTCTGGTCTTGTAAAGTTCATTCTGTGTCGCCTCCAGGGTAAGAATTGCATTTTTCAGGCGGCTGGACTTGCTCTCGATCATTTTTTCAAGACTTCTATTGTATTTGGTCAGATTGGATTCTGCAACAATTCTTCTGGCAATCTCCTCATTGAGGCGAATATTTTTTGTTTGAATTTCTTTATTTTTTTCCTCAAGCTCCTCCAGGTGAATAAAGGATCTTAGAGCCGTTGTTATGGTGGTAAACAGCTTCTGGTCAGTCAGATCTGTTTTTTCCTTATAATCGTTGATATCATAGTTTAGAATGATATCTTTTTCCGGAGCTTTTCCGGGCTGCCCGGTTCTTAAAATGATCCTGAGTTTTTTGTTTTTTTCATCTTCCCTGATGAATCTGGCAACTTCTAGACCTGCATCCTTGGTCTCCATGACAACATCCAGCAGGCAGCAGGCAATATCCGGGTTCTCTTTGATGATGATCTTGGCTTCTTTTGCGGAAAAGGCCGACAAAAACTCAAGGCCGGTATCCTTATACTCATAGTCGGCCAATACAAGTTTTGTCATCACGTGAATTTCATTTTCATCATCTACAATCAGAAGTTTAAAATATTTTCCGCTTCCATGGGAAGGGTTTTCAGACTCTGCTGCAAAAAGCAGGGTGTCGTCATTCAAAGATTTTTTTTGCGATTTTTCCATAGGGTCTCCGAAACAAAAAGGCGAAAATTTATCTAGGATACGGTATCGTAAGACTATTCGATTTATGGGAAATTGTCAATCAGCTAATTTCAGGCTATCCCGGTAAAATCATAGTTGAGCTTCTGCTGAAGTTTTTCCGTCATTTTAAATATTTCCCTGAGCATCTGCCGGTCCAGGTAAGAAAGATTTTTCGGATTGATATAATTATCCGGTTTTTTTTCTTCATCCAGGATGGTGGTGATCTGTCTGCGGAATCTTAAATCCATCAGGTAATTGTAGGACTGAACAATGTCATGGTACTCTTTATTGGTCAGGGCATGTTTTGTGTATAATCTGAAAAGCCGGGTCAGGGTATTGGTTTGGGAAATTTGATTCTTCAGGGCATAGACCCTTGTAAAATCAATTAGGGGAAGCATGGCCTGTTTGATATCAAAGGCATCTTTGTGTTCCCCCTGGGAGTGAACCAAGAATTTTCCAAACCGGCCCATGGGGGGTTTGAAATACAGGGCATTCTCCGTTAGATGCCGCAGGAATCCCGACCACCCCTCTATGGATTTCAAAAGATAATTTTTAAGGTTGTTGGAAAGTTCCATCTCCCCCCAGGTTCCCCTAAAATCAAAAAATATGCTTGAGTATAAAAGATCTTCCGGGTTTCCCGTTCGAATCCATTTGGTAAAATTTTTTTTCCAAACGGACAGGGGTTGGCACCACTTGGGGTTCTGGGCCATGTTATCCCCGTCGCAAAACTGATACCCTGCCATGTCCAGGCGGGAGCAGATGAGTTGGGCCAGGTGGTCAAAATAAATTTTTGCCTTTTTTGCTTCTTTTGGGTTGTCAAGGTCTTCAAATACAATGGCATTGTCCTGGTCGGAAATCAGGGTTTGCTCTTCCCGGCCTTCGGAGCCCATGGTCAGAAAAACAAATTTACAGGGCGGCCTGCCTGCTTCGGCCAGGCAAAAGGCTATGATTTTTTCAATGATGGCATCTGAAAAAGTGGTGATAAGCCGGGTGATATATTCTGAACTTGCACCGTTTCTAATGGGGTCCAACAGCATTCTTTCAAGTTTTGAATGAATATTTTCAAGATCAGCCATCTCCCTGGCTGCTTTAATGGATTTGATTAAAAGAAAAGTGGATCGGGTCTGGGCTGCTATGAGGTCTTTTTTAGTTAAAATTCCGGATATTTCGCCGGATTTTCCGTATACTGCTAAATGGCGTTTGTCCTTTTCAATCATGGTTAAGAAAGCTTCAAACACCTGGCTGTCCGAGGAAATAGAGATGAGCGGCCCGGACATGATTTCCGACACAGGTGTCAAAGGGGAAATATTTTTGGCCAAAACTTTTTTTCGAAGATCTGCATCGGTCACAATACCTTGGATTTGCTTGGTATCGGATTTAACCAAAATAGCGCTTGTATTGTTTTTGCTCATTTTTGAGGCGGCACCATGAATGGAAGTAGAATTTGGACAGGTGATAATATTGGGTCTGAAAATAGCAGAAATGGGCTGATTGAAAAAAGGCAGATTCAAGGAGTTGTCCAAAACCTGTCGGGCAACAATATCGGCAAAGGTTCTGTTGAGCATACATCTGCCGAATTCATTGGTAAAATATTCCTGGAACCCTTTGTTTCTTTTGCACAGGTCTGAAAAGGCATGGGCATCAATGGTTAAAAATACAGCTTCTTCAAGGGCGGCTAAGGTGTGTATGGCCATTTGGTCATTAAATAAAATTGAAAGGCCGCCAAAGGTATCTCCGGGGGCAAGCCTGCCTTTTAATTGTTTGGTGTTGTCTTTTTCAAAATAATAGGCAACTGATCCCTTTGAAAGAATGAATAATTTTTCGACCAGGGAAATTTCCTGGACAAAGAGAATTGTGTTTTGGTCGTATTTTTCGTAGGAAAATGCGTTGTAAAGCTCTTGTTCCTCGGATTTGGTCAAGGTTGAAAAGGCAAAGGCTGGTTTTTGTTCTGATTCTGGAGGCAAGGGTGTCAACTCCTTAGCTTTTCCGGTGTAAACAGGCTTGCTGTGATTTCGAAAAAATAAAGGTTATCAAGCCCGAAAAGTTTTGCAACAAAAAACCCGGGAAATAATGATTTTCTGGTGTTGAAATACCTGGCTTCCTTGTTGTATTTATGGCTATTGTAAAAGACAGTGATTTCAAGGTCGTTAAATTCTTTTTCCAGACCAATGAAGGCCGGAGATGACTTTAGTGTGTCCTCTTTTTTTAACCCGGTGATCAGGCCTATGATTTCCCGACTTAGCTTGACCTGGGATTCTTCAAAGTTCAAAATTAATTCTTTTTCCAGGGGGGTGGTTTCCCTGGAATTGATTTGGGTCAATATGGTCTTTGCCTCCAGGGCTGTCTGCCTTATCTGGTCCAAATTAGTCTGATTCAGATTTGAGTCAATGCCGTTAAAAGAGTCTGTTTTACGGACCATGTCAACAAGGTCAGGCAGAAGGTCCAGTTGCTTTTGGCATTCGGCGGTTACCAGTCCTTTGGCAGCTCCAATCCTGTTTTGGGCCCGGTACAGACTGCTGTATCCGCCAAAAATAACACAGAAAATAATAATACCGAAAAATACAACACAGAATACAGAAAGCGAAAGCAAAGGTCTTTTCATAGTGAGATTCTCCCGTTTAAAATGATTATTGTATCCAGCCTATCATTTACCAATCAAATTGAGCAACTATTTTCCTGTGGCAATTGTACATTGCAATTGTATTATGGTAGTTCAATATTTTAATCTGGCATAATAAGTTTTTTTGGATGCCTTTAGTGCATCTTTCAGGGTCAGGATACCGTTGCTGTTTAAAATGGGGATCAGTTTCTTAAATATTTCAGCCGTGGTGATGGCGTCCCCGAGAGCGGTATGTCTTCCTATAATGTTAACACCCAGGCGTTTTGCTATGTTTTCCATGTCATGCTGTTCATGTACAGGATGAAGCACGGCAGAGAGCAAAAGGGTGTCCAGAGTTGGGTTTTTAAATTTGATGCCCGTGGGTTTTTCTTTTAATTTGAGCATTTTCATGTCAAAGGCTATGTTATGCCCTAAAAGAACTGTATCAGAGGTGAATTGCCTGAATCGCGGCAACACTTTTTTTATGGATTCCTTTTCCATGACCATCTCATAGTTAATACCGTGAATCCGATAGGATTCAATGGGAATATCTCTTTTGGGATCAACTAACTCTTCAAAAATATCCTGGTACACAATTCTGTTGTTCACAATTCTAACGGCACCGATGGAAATGATTTCATCCCCCCCATCGGGATTTAAGCCCGTGGTTTCCGTATCAAACACAGTATATGTGATCTCTTTCAGGCTGGTATCCAGAAGATTTTTTGACTGGTTATCCACACTGAACAGATCAAAGTCATAGAACTCAGGTCTGCTGCCTGCCATTACCGGGGCTCTTTGCTTTACAGGGCTTAAGGATTTTTTTCCCGCCTTTGCAAGGATACTTATACCTGAACAGGTGGCCTTGTCCGGAGAATGAAATTTAATCCTGGCATTATTGAATTTGAGGACATACCCAAATCCGGGAAGGGCGTTTATTCTTTGGTGCATGATTTTTTTAATATCGGCAAGCAGACATGATTCATCCCAGGAAATCTCAAAATTGATTGAGCCTGCCGGATGTGAAATTACCAGGTTAAATTCCCTTTGTGAAGACAGCCGGAACAGGTTTTTAAATAAAAATACAAGTGCACGGGAAAAGGAATAGGCATCGGCCAGTATCCGTGTGTTCCAATGGTCATTGAATATATTGATTCTTATGTCACCATGGCCGGTTTTTTTCTGGAGGGTTTGCAGAAAACTTTTCAGGTTAAGGGTTGTCAAAGGAAGTCTTGACAAAGAAAGATCACGGATAATATCTGATACCTGATGGTATTTTGTTTCAATGTTGTTAAATTTTTGGATCGGTTTCTCGTTTTCAAGAACAGTCTGGAACTCAGTCAATTGTTTGTCAATGATTTCATATTTTTGAATATCCGGGGAAATATCATGGACTGCCAGTATAAAACCTGTCATTTCATTATTTTGGTCCAGAATGGGGATGGCTTCGGCACTGATAAGGTCTCCGGTATAAATGGGGGTGATAAAATAAGATCCCACGCTTTTTTTCCGGTTGCTGAGACGCTGGGCAATTTCATCAATTGCATGGGCAACAAGGTTTTTGTCAATGAGGTGGAAAATGGACCTGCCAAGCCCGATAAAATGCTCTGTTCCAGGGGGGGATTGCTTGTGGGTGAATATTTCTTTTGCAAGGGAGTTAAAAAGCAGAATTCGCCCGCTTTTATTGCAGATGATTACTCCCTGTGGCAGTTCGGCCATTATGGCGGCCAAAAGGTTTCTTTCCTTTTCAGTCTCTTTTCTGGCTGCCAGAATCTGTTCTGTGATGGTTTTATTCAGGTTTTCAAACATGTCGGCAAAATCATTTATTACCCGGGATAGATTGGTAATATCTTTGCTGCCTCTGATTTTTATGCGATGGGAGGGATTGGATTCATAGATTACCGAGGCTTCAGACGCCATTTTTTTCAAGGGCCTGATATATGTGTTGTAGGTAATATCAAATACCACCCAAAGGGCAGCAAAAATAATAAAGGCAAGCCCTGTGAGTGGGAAAAGATTTTCCTGGCCCATGGCAATTAGCATCATTTCCTGGTGCACACTCAGTCCAAGCCAGATATAGGTCAGAATACCGCCGGCCATCAAGAGAATGCACAGACCACTTAGGACCACAAATTTCCAGAATCTATTGGTTTGAGTCATGGGCAAAATCAAAGAAGAATTCTGAACCTTAAGGAAAGTGGTTCAGAATTCTTCTATATTAAAGGTTAGTTGTTTTTAGGATGATTATCCCCACCATCCCCAGCCAAAACTGGCAACAAAAATAATACAAAAAGCAATTGTTGCAATTAGATATTTATCTTCTAAGGCCATAATATATCCTCTTTAATTAGTTTAAAAAAATGCTTCTATGCATCTGCTTCTTTGGTTACATCCATTAGCTCAACATCGGCACGTCTGATCTGTTCTTCAGAGGTGGTGGACATTTCAGCTTTAAAGCACAGAGCCCACATCATCACAATACCCACGATCCACCAGACAATCTGCCATGCCCAGATGGCAGGGAATCCGCAGAAGGTAAAGGCTGAGTTACCCAGTAAAATTCCAGGTCCAAGGGCAAAGAAATACCATACAGGAACAATGATTTTCATCCTGGAACGCCATACTTTACCTTTTTCAGAAGGCCCGTCAATGCTGTTAAGCCATGTTCTGACTTCTTTTTGCCTGGCAATGGTTTCCTCGGAGTCCTTGAATCCAAGGCCCCGGCAGCCATAGGCCACAACAAAACCTGCAAAAATGCCCCAGAAGGCTGTATGCATGGAAAGAGGATATTTCCAGACAAAATAGGTTAACATGTTTACACAAATTCCGGCCAAAAGGCCCAGGGATGCTCCAATGCTTGGAAATTTGAATCCCCAGTGCACACCAACGAGCATAAGATACATAATTGTGCCAAAGGTGGTTGCAAACCCGCCGATCATAACAATGGCATCCGAGGATGTCAGGCTGACGATTGCTGCTGCAAATGTTAACAATGTTGCCATGACCCGGTTGGTCCAGATCTGTTCTGAATGGGAACCCTGCTGTTTTCTCACATACCGCCACCATACATCCCTCTGGATGATGGTACCGCCGGTTCCGATATAGGGAGCCGATGTGGAGTGGATGGCTGCAATGGCGCCAAGGAAAACAAGGCCGAGAACAGGGCCGGGTAAGAATTTTGTCATCAGTTTGGGTACAACATCCCCGTTGTTTGCGATGATCATCTCTCCGGACATTTCGAGTATTTTA
>DAOWDR010000400.1 GCA_030638935.1 Desulfobacteraceae bacterium
ACCTATATTCTTTTGGTTAATTTTTCCATTGGATTTGTCACGGCCTCCATTGTGGCCCGGTTCTTATCTGTGCTGATCCATTTTTCAGCCAATAAATATTTTACCTTCTCATACAAGGATGCCCCAACCCTCATGGAGGTTGGTAAATATATAATTGTGGCTGCCTTTAACCTGTCTGCCTCCATCCTTTTGATATATATATTTACAAGCTATTTTTCCATGGGGGAGGTGGTGTCCAAGGTGGTGGCCCAGATGATTCTGTTTTTTGCCACATATACCCTGCTCAATGGATTTGTCTTTTTGCGGACAAAAGACAAGGCGTAAAAATGAACCCTATCTGATTTGGCTGTTTAGTCTGTGAATATGCCGGTTGTCCAATTTTACATAGTGCAGCCGGTAGATTCGGATGATGTCTCGGCCCATGGCATCAATGATATTGTATTTTTTCACTCGTTCCATGGTCGTGATGCTTTTCCAGTCCTTGCTCAGACAGTTTTCCCACAGGGGATCAAGGCCCAAAGTCACGATAATCATTGTTTCCATTTGGGTCTCGGGCAGGTTGGCGGTAAGCTCTCTGGGAAGGTCAATTCCGGATTGATCCATCATGCTCCGAAATTCTTTTACCCCCTCCGGGTAGTATTCTTCAAGTGCGTCAAAGGTGATGCAGCAGCCGATTCCGTGGTGGGTCCACAGAACATCGGAGAGACCATAGGACAGAGCATTGCAGGCCCCCCCCCGACCCGGGAATAGGCAATGCTCATTCCGCCAAAAAAGGAGGTCATCATCAATTTGTCATCTCTGTCTGGGTGATTATCCACAAAAACCTGTCTGCAAAGCTCCAGGGAATTTCCCCATAGGACTTGGAAAACTCATTTAAATAGGTGCCTTGAATTGATTCCACACAATGGATGTAACAATCCATGCCCGTGTAAAAATGTTGGTCCCTGGGTACTGTCCGTATCAGTTCCGGATCCAGGACTACCTGGTCAGAGGCCGTGTAAGCCAAGTTCATACCCAGTTTTTTTTCAAGACCTGTCAGCACGGTTGTCCAGGAAACTTCCGCCCCGGTTCCTGAAAGGGGGAAAGGAAAACAACGCCATAAAATTGTGACCACTGCACATCAAGTTTTGTTCAGGATAAATTATTGAACAGAGTCATGCTTTGCATGTGTGTCATACCAACCCGGTATCGGTTTTTGCAGAATCGTTGAGAATAGTTCTCTCAAAATCCTTCCATGAATTTTTCTTCTCCATTTTCCCATATCTCCGAAATATTCATATAAGAAAAAGATTTTTTTATACTCTTTTAATATTCTTTTGTGGGTTTTCCAATCTCCGGATAAATCCCTTCCAAAAAGTCCACTCGATCCTTCTTTGAATTGATATGCTGTTTTGCACCCTTCTTTAACAGGGTTTGGCTCTTTCTGTCGGGAAATACCACTTTGTTGAACCGCCTTAAAATTATTATAACCCAGTTGTATGAATAGCTCTAACTCTTCGATTAAGTTAGTAAAAGATATTTTTTCAGACTCTATTGAGATATAGCTGGGTTTTTGTTCAAACTTCAGCAAAGATTTCAGGCAAACCTTATCCATACCTTCAATATCAATCTTTAAATAATATGGTATTCCATATTTTCTCAAATAATCTGAAAAATTAATTACCGGTACTTCAATGATTTCGTTTCGGGTTCCAAGTTTTTCATTTCTCTTTGCCCAATTTTCAGAAACAGTTCCCCATACTGTGTCATCCAGATTTCTATAAAAATTTATCGTATTCTGTTTGGTCTTAGTATTTTCAGAATCTGTTATCGCACCTTCAATTAATATAAGTCGTCCCTCTTTAATTTCTTTTGAAAACTTTTCACGACAATATGTAATAAGGGTTGGATTCGCATCAAAACCGACAACAGAAAATCCTTTTTTGAGATAAAAATCCGTATCTTCTCCTTTGTGGATGCCAACATCAAAAATTAAATTTTCTTGTTTGTTTGTTTTGTTTTCTAACATTTTTCCCCTTGGTGTGATATTTATCTTATCTGGCTGTTCAATCTTGGAATATGGAGGTTGTCCAGTTTTACCTGGTGCAACCGGTAGATTCGGATTATGTCCCGGCCCATGGCATCAATGGTATTGTGCTTTTTTACCCGTTCCCTTGCCCCATGTACCCGTTCCATGGTGGCGGCTTCCCTGGTCAGGGTTTTTAGGATCATTTCGGACAGTTCTTCAGGGCTTTTGGAGTCAAAGAGCAGCCCTGTCTTTTTGTGAATAATGATATCCGTGATCCCCCCGCTTTTTGACCCAATGACAGGGCAGGAACTGTACATGGCTTCCACTAATGCCTGGGGAACCCCTTCAAAGGGAATTCCGTTTTTATTTTGGGAGGCCAAAACCTTGCAGTCAAATGCCCTGTAATAGGGCCAAACCTCTTCTTTGAAACCTGTAAAATGGACCCTGTTGTCAATGTCGAGACTTTTAGCAAGCTCCTTGAGTTCAGCCAGGTAATCTGGGGTGCCGTCCCCCACAATGGCAATGTGGTGGGGGATTTCCGATTGAATCAGTTTAAGGGCCTTTAAGATGATGCCAACTCCCTTGTCTTTGGAAACTCTTCCTGCAAATCCGATGAACCGGGTGCCGGGATCAAGAGAAAGTTCTGCTGCAAGGGCTTTTCGTGCTTCATCCTTCGGCATAAGATTTTTAGGCTCAATGATACCGCTGGGCATGGAAAAAATTTCCATGTCAGTGAGGTTGAAAACTTTTTGAAGGTGCCGGGTGGTATAGTCTGCCGTGGTGAAAATAAAATGGTTCAAATATTTATAAATTTTTTTGTTATACCAGGTATTCCGGACATGGGCACTGATATGCCGGGACAGGATACGGCAGGGAACGCCTGCCTTTTGAGCCACCTGAAGTGCTATTTTTGAGTCTGCATTGCCATGGGTATTGAGAATATGGGGCTGCTCGTTTTTAAAGATGAGTTTTAGCTTTTTATGGTCCTTGATAATACTAAGGCGTTTGAAGGAAACGTCATAGACACGAAATCCGAATTCCCTGGCCCTGG
>DAOWDR010000154.1 GCA_030638935.1 Desulfobacteraceae bacterium
ACCATTAAATTTCTCCTTATTTACCAGGGCCATACATTGTCAATGAGCCGGGTTCCCCATCCGGGTTTCTGTTTATCTGCAAGGGCACCCTTGCCATAATACTCTATGCGGGAATCAGCAAGATAGGTGGACTGAACCCGGTTGGTGGGGGAAATATCCTGGGGCCTGATTATGCCGGAGACAACAATATACTGGACCTCATTATCCACCTTCATTGCCCGCCTGCCAAAAAGGCTTAAATTACCATTGGGCAGAACTTCTGTCACCCGGGCTGCAATGGAGGCAGTAACCTGACCGCTTCTGTCGCTTCCCGCTTCCCCGGAAAAATTGTTTGAAAAATCCGTACTCAGAAGATTTGTGGCACCGGCTCCCCCCAGGTTGGTTTCATACCCCAGAATATTAATGGTTGGAACCCCCACAGTCATACCTGATTTTCTTGCGGTCTCGGTGTTGACATCCATCTTTGAGGTGGAATTTTCTATGATATCCACAATTACGGTATCCCCCACATAATTGGCCTTGATATCCTCAAACATGGAGCCTTTGTTTTTGGTCCACAAAGAGCCTTCCGCTCCCCGGCCGACGGTATAATCGGGCTGAAGTGCCGGTTCGACACTCCCTCCAGGAGGAAGGTCAAGGACTGATCTATCCTGATTTCCCCCGGTGACGCATCCCATGGCCAAAAGCCCCATAAAGAATAAGGATAATATTAACTTTATAAACTTGAGTTTAAGTTTCATCTGGACCCCCTATCAATAGATCACTTCCACGGATGTTTTTTCCCTGACCATACCCCGGACAATCTTTCCTGATCCGATATTTTCCACTCGGATAAGTTTACCTGCATACCCATCCTCTTTTGAGATACCGGAAGCCACAATCAGCAAATTATTTCTTCTGGCAACCAGGGTGACAAGATCTCCTTTCTGAATCAAAGGAATCTCCTCAAGCCAGGAGGATTTGATATAATTATCCTTTTGGATACTTGTCTTTAAAATTTTCCCCTTTATTTCCTGGATATTTCTGACAACATCCCCCCGTAAGCCGGATAATTTTTTTTGAACAAAATAGACATCTTTTTCAAGTACAGCTTCCCCTTTTGCCAAATTTCGCACAACACAAATGATATTCTCGTATACTGCCACTCTTCCTGAAATCCGGATGCTGTCCTCCTTCTTTCCATCTATCAGAATATCTATAAAAACAGAAAGGTTCCCCTGTTGATTCACATTACTTCTCGATTCTATGGACAGGTTGAGCTCTCCTTCAGGGTAAAGGCCAAGCTCTCTCATCTTCACCCACTCCAGTTCATATTCTTTGTCCTTGAAAAAATCTGTCAAAAAAATATCAACCTGCTCCCTTATCTCCTCCTTCTTAATCTGCTGACTGGCTCGTTTCACATAGATATTTTCAGGAATCTCAATCAAGGCATCATCGGGCAATCCCTGCTGGGAGCGGATCAGGGACACAAGACGTTTTTTATTCAAATGTTTTATTTTTCCAGGCTTGGGCGCTTTACCAAGTTCAATTTTTTGTAAAACCTCTTTTAAAAAAGGACTGGCATGGATAAGGGCAATATCCCCAAGAAAAATCCTAGGATTGCGAACCAGGTTTGTTTCTTCCACCATAATCTTAGTTCCCCGGGCGCTAGGAGTCTCTGCGTTCAGGGGATAAACCAATATCCAGCCGCCCATTGCAAAAAAAGCAGAGACAGTCAGAAATTTCATCATATATAATAAAAATCTATTCATATCATTTTATCGTTTTAATTCAACTGCCGTACTCAACATGGAATCAGCAGTCTGAACCGATTTTGAATTGGCTTCATAGGCCCGCTGGCCCACGATCATATTTACCATTTCTTCCACAACACTGACATTGGACATTTCAAGATAATTATTCAGTGTAGTTCCTGATCCATCTTCCCCGGGCGTTACCTCTGTGGAGTCTCCAGACCCCTCTGTTTGCCGGAAAAGGTTTTGGCCTGCGGCAAACAAACCGCTGGGATTAATAAAGGTGGTGACCAATACATTTTCAGTGGCAATGATATCCTGATCATTACCAAAAACGGTCAGGGTCCCGTCATCCGCAAGAACAAGGGTTGTGGCTTCCACAGGTATGGATATCTCGGGCTGAAGTCTGTCCCCTGCAGGACTTGTAATATACCCGTCACTGTCCAGGGTAAAATTTCCCGCTCGTGTATACATATCTTCATCCCCGTGGAGGACCCTGAAAAACCCAGCGCCCTGGATGGCAAAATCAAGTTGATTTCCCGTTTCCACATAATCTCCCTGGGTAAAAATTTTCTGGACACCGGCTGGCTTAACCCCCATACCGATCTGGATACCCGTGGGTACCTGACCGCCGCCAGGCGTTGTCTGGCCTGCAATGGCAATGGTTTTATACATCAGGTCTTCAAAACTTGCCCTGGATTTTTTAAAGCCCGTGGTACTTGCATTGGCCAGATTGTTTGCCACAACATCTGTTTGGATCTGTTGAGCTCCCATACCGGTTGCTGAAGAATAGAGTGATCGAATCATATATTACCTCCCGTGGTTACCGTGGTATTCCAACCTCGGATATCACCTTGTTGTCGAGCTCGTCAAAAGTCATCATTGATTTTGTGAATGTTTCAAACATCCTGTGGTAATCAATCATTTTTACCATTTCATCCACGGCCTGGACATTTGAACCTTCAAGTGCCATATGCTTGATCACCAGGTTTGCAGGCGGGATCTCATCCCCTGTGTTCCCGGTGTATGCAAAAAGATTTTTTCCTTTTTTTTCAAGCCTGGTTAGATCCTCAAATGTTACCACGTCCAGGGTGTCCACGATATCACCATCCACCCGGATTTCACCGATTTCATTGATTTCAGGGCCCTCTGCCTGGACATTTGCCAGGTCAATAAAAATAGCTCCCCCCTGACCCAGAAGCGGATTTCCATTTTTATCCACCAATATGCCTTCACTATTCAAAGAAAAATTTCCATTCCGTGTATACTGGATACCCTCCTGGGTCTCGATTTTAAAAAATCCGGGACCTGCCAAAGCAATATCAAGTGGATTCCCCGTTACTTTAATATCTCCCTGGGAAAATTCTTTATTCAACTCAGCTTTAAATTTTCTATCAAAACTGATTACATCCTTTTTAAAGCCGGTTGTATCGACATTGGCAAGGTTATTGGATACAGCTTCAAGCTTTCGCTCCTGTCTCAAACCTCCCTGGACCGGCCGGGTCATTTCAAGAATCATGGTACCTCCTCTAAAATATTCCTGATCGCAAATGATAAATGCAATTTAGGTGCCATGCCTCCCGGTTCCCTTCAAATGCCTTTTTCAATAACCTCACCTGAAATACAGGTTCTCTTTCCCAAACAAAAATCTTCCACAAGCCACTGTAATCTCAGTTTATTTTTACCAAACCCGATTCCAAAAAAAATTTTTCCATTTTATCTCCAATTATCCCCCGCCAAAAACCCGACAAAAAAGGGGGATAAATATTGACGCCAATCAGAAAATTTTTCCGGTATTTCCGGTTCCCTACTTGCAATTTTATCAAACCAGTCAATAAAGATAGGTGACACTTACTAATCACCCAAGGAAAATAAGCTTGCAAAATTTTAGGTTTAGGGCTAAACACAATCTCTTCTCAGTATAGCTGATGGCAAAACAATTATTTGATAACTTGAAAAACAAAGTGAGATCCCATGGGAACTGATATTGAAAATTACGAGAGTGTACCGCCTATTATCCAGAACAATACAAATGTTGAATTGACCGATTACTTCTGTCCCTTTTGCAATTACAAATTATTTAGGGGAAATGTGATAGAATTTAATATGGTCTGCTCCCATTGCAACAAACTGGTAAAAAGTGCAATGATTTCAGCTGAAGAAGATTCCAAATATTAGTAAAAACCTGCCCTGAAATCCCCGGAATTATTATTTGTGTATCGTTGCCGGGAATCCAAAATCACATCAGGAAGATGCTTTCTCCGCATTCATGGAATAAACAAAGGCCAGAAGTTCAGCCACTGCCACATAAATTTCAGAAGGAATTTCCTCATTAATTTCAAGTGATGACAACACTTCAATCAAATCAGGATCATCTTTTATGGGGATATTATTCTTTTTTGCCAATTCAATAATTTTTTCTGCAACCCGTCCCTGTCCCTTGGCCGTAACCTTGGGTGCATCCTGCTTTTTCCTGTCATATTTTAATGCAACTGCTTTTTTATATATTTTTTTTGGCATAATCTGTTTTGGCTCACCCCATCATACAACAATATTCAATACAGAATCGTTTTCATTTTTAAACAGGGTTTCCATTAGGGCATTGGGCTGAATCTCCTCTGGGGCAGCGGTAAAGCACTCAATATTGCCAACTGCATATTCAATCTGCTCAAACCTGTTTTTCAATTCCGGAATCATGGATTTTACATAATCGCAGATATCATCATTTTCCAAAAGAAAGCGTCCGGTTATTGCTTTTTTCAATATGGAAAAATCCGCCCGTACAGGCCCCATATTTGTCATATTCAAAAGGAATGAGACCCTAACCACTTTATTGTTGTCTCTGTCTTGATCCTCTTTTTTTTCCCCGGTATCAATGAGTAATTGCCCAAAGTTTAGATCTGAACCAACAAATATCGGGAAGGGCATCAGATACCGCCCGGATTCCGAGGTCTGGGTGTTGACCAGTTGAAAATTTTCCAGGATGTCCAAAAAGCCTGTGACGGTTTTCTGCATGGCCTCACCCTTGGATGTTGCCATGGCCAACTGGTTTAAAAGCGCTCCTTTTAAATCCTGTTTTAATAATTGATCCAGGCTTGACCTAACAGTATCCTGCCCCTGAACATTCAGAAGAGATGCCATTTTTTTTTCCAAAAGCAACCCATTATTTTCAATGAGCCGGGGCAAAAATGAATCATCCCGTTTGCCTGATTGCAATGCTGTTTCCCGAAGAACCTTTGTTAAATCAGGGATATTTGTCCGGGCAACATCCTGCAGTGTATTATTTTTTGAAAGAAACCGAATAAGGGAAACCAATTGTTTTGTTCCCACTGACTGCAAAGGCTCAATCAACTTGAGCAGAACCGAATCCTTTTGCTGAACCACCTTTAACTGAAGTTCTTCTCCCGGATTTAAAAGCAGACCGGTTTTTGCGACCACCTGTTGCCCGTTAATCAATAATTGGGCATTACCCCGGGGCAATAGGTGTAATACCTTTGCACTTACAATCTGATTTTCCTTAAAAACAGGGGTTGGGATATCTTTTCCAATCTCTTTTTGTACAAGCATTTCAGGAGGAGAAATATGGATTTTAGAAATCATTGACCCTGTTCCATTGCAATAAACTTTTCTTTAAGATCAATAACCAATTGAACCTCCCCTTTGGGGATGGAAAGTTTTTCTGCAATGGTGGCAACATTTGCCTTCTGATAATAGAGATCAATAATTTGATTTTGCTGGTCCACAACATTGCTTTCCCGGGAAGGAGAATGGACGGTCTTTAAAACAGGCTCAGCCTGCTGGATTGTTTGCTGGCGGTCCTCCAGTTTTTTCTGGAGGTCATCTGCCCTGGACAAAAGTAAATTAATACTGATAATTCTTGTATCAAGGGCGTCGTTAAGATCTTTGGATAATTTTCTTTTTTCCCGGATCTGTTCATCAAAACTTAAGGCTGTCTTTCTGGATTCCAAAACCAGAGGTTCCAGCATATCAAGAATTTCCCGGGCTGATTCAAAAGCTGCCTTCTCCTCTAAGTGGTTAGAAGGGGGATGACTATTACTTGTACCCAGGTTCATTTGCTTTACCCTTTTGGCAAATAAAAGCAAGAGGATCACAAGGAAAACATCAATGATAAACAAAACTGCGATCAAAAACTCAAGAGAGACTATATTTGTCATACTATGGTATCCAACAACCGGCCAGTGGCCTCCGGATCAAGTGCCATTTCTTCATCCTGATTTATTTTCTTTTTTTTCCTGTCTTCTTTTTGTTGTTCTCTTTTTTCTTTCTGCTTAGATTTCTCTTCCTTAAGGCGCTCGGATTCTTCAGAGGTTTGGACAGTAGATCCTTTAACAGTTTCCTGAACCTGCTGCTGTGCTGCAGCCTGATCTGGAGAAGGTTTAGGAGAGTGGGCCTGATTACTCAGTTCCTGGACGATAGTTGACTGCTGCAGTATCTGGTTATGTCCGGGAACGGTTGTCATGAAAGCCCCCTTAGCTTGCCTTAAATGATTTAAAACTGACTTTCTCGATATAATCTGAAGGCAGCACTTTTTTCAATGTGGTTTCAATTCCCCATATCAGATCAGCTTCAGTTACCTCATTTCTTTTTTCCCATACAAGGTTCTTTTGAATGGACTCATATATCAAATCCCTGTAGAAGGAAAGGTTATCATTTATTTCATGATAAGCCCTTTGATCGGAATAATCAATAGAGATATCAGCGGTAACATAGGCCATATCCTTGGATAAATCAGAGGCCAGTACGACAAAATTGGTTAGAATAATATTTCCGGATTTCTTAAAATCCGGCACTGCACTGGCGTTAATATCTATACTGGCCACTTCAATATCTCTCCCAAGTTCTTCCATGACCACTGGAACAGGCATTTTTTCAGGAATCTGGACTTTTTCCTGTGAAAAAAATAAAAAATAAACAGAGGGGACACAAATACCCAACACAAGTATGGCTGAAGCCGTGGCAATAACAAGCTTGGATTTATACAAACTTTTCCAACTCTTACCAGACGACTTGGAATCGCCCTCTTCCGCCCCTGCATCGTCTCCCCCCTCCAATACGACCTGATCGCCCCCATGTCCGGCGTATTCTTCCCCGTCACCGTCCAGGATATCCTCATCATCAAAATCATCATCCAGGCTGGCATCCATTTCATCGCCCATTAAATCGCCAAGAAGATCCTCATCTTCCTGGTCAGCCGACATCAGCAGGGTATCAATATCATCCTGGGAAATAAGAATATCATCCTCATCATCCATGAGATCTTCATCTTCATCTTCATCTGACTCCTGCAACAATGCATCAATATCCTCCTGGGTCACATCATCACTGTCCGGGCTTCCCATGTCAAATTCAGTATCGTCTAAATCTGTATTTAACATGTCTTCAAGTTCATCGGAGGAGGCATCCAGCCCTAGATCGTCCTCTCCTTGCCCTTTTGGTTCTTGTTCCTCCAAAGAGATGGGCTCTGCTTCAGAATCTTCATCCAGGACCACTGGATCAGGGGTAAAATCTTCTGAATCCATATCTGCCATGGGCTCTTCCGGCTCTGGATCAGAATCCGGCATCCCAGGATCTGGCTCATCTTCAGGTAAAGGTGCATTTCGAATTAACTCATCAAGGGTTTCCTGGGTAATCAGACACTGGGACACATCAAGGGCCTCAGCCTCGTCAATCACATAATCATCGGAAACAGCAACCTCACTTGGCGGCTCAGGCTCACTTGCTTCATTGGTGGTGTCTCCCTCTGAAGAAACTTTTTGGGGAATAATTTCATCCTCGTCCATCAAATCCTGGACATCATCCATGGATATCAATTCATCGGTATCATCGGCATCATCTTCATCATCCAT
>DAOWDR010000703.1 GCA_030638935.1 Desulfobacteraceae bacterium
GAAACTGGTCTTTGATGAACACGCAACCCTTGCCCTGAAACCTGTTTTCCCCCATTTGGACCAAGAGATATCCTATGACCGGCTTCATTTGCTGAGAATCAATTACTTAATACAAAATCAGGACCAATAATAAAATGTATTTGAATGTTTGAATTGAATCTGGTAACAGATATTATCTATCTCTGGAAACGACTCAAAAGGATTTACGTGGAAACGAAAAAATACACCCTAACCATGCTGGTTGAAAACGAACCTGGTGTTACCGCCAGAATTACAGGCCTGTTTGCCGGGAGAGGGTATAATATTGAAACAATCTGCGGTGCACCCACGGCAAACCCGAAAATGTCCAGGATCACCATCACCACCCATGCCAATCCCTTGCTGCTTGAACAATGCATGAAACAGATCAAGCGCCTTGTCAATGTCATTAAGCTTAGGGACATGACCGGGGAAAATGCCGTCAAACGTGAAATGGCACTTATCTGCGTCAAGGCCAAAGCGGAAAACCAGTCAAAAATAAAAGAAATTTTTGCTGAATTTAACGGAACATTGATGGATGAAGGAATACAGCAATATATTTTTGAGGTAACAGGCGATGAAGATACCATTGATATCCTCCTGGAAAAGCTTGAGCCCTTTGGCATCAAGAAACTGACCCGATCCGGGGTTTTGGCCCTGTACAAAGAATCATAGACACATAAATTTGTCCATATAATAGGCAGGCTTGGCTATGGAGTCCTGTCCATTATCAGGCGTAACGGCCTTGTCCCATATCAATTTTCCTGCCCGACAAAAGAAGGAAGGAATCCGGGTTGATCCGGTATAATTGGTAATTGGACGGAGCAAATCCGTCCTTTTCAAGCCGGCTACCGGGAAAAAGACCCAAGCCATGGGCGGCTGATTTTTTCCCCAAGATAATATCCATTTCTTCCCTCAGGGCTTTGATCTGTTCCACAAGCCCTTCCAATGGATCTTGAGCCGGTTGCCCGTCCAATGCTCCTGCACCTGACCCAATCTCTGGACCTGCCATAGGTCCCCACGAAAATATCAAAGAGCGGTCAGAAACAGAAGAGACAGACCCAGGGGTGTTCACTGCCATATTCAATTCAGAGTCTTTTTTTTCATTTTCAATGGGCCTTGTGGCCAGGTCAATCTGCTGTATGGACCCCACATTACCATTTTCAAATAAAAATATGCCGGAACTTTTCAAACGTCCTTTAAGATAATTATCCCGGGCAACCATATCAAAGCGGGTGGCGACATTTTCCAGAGAGATCGCTCCGATACCTGCATCTTTCAATGAAATCAGTCGATCTTCCCCATTTTCGTCTTTGGTCCATACAGACAATTTTGAAAAGACTGCATCATTTTCATCAATCCAGTTATTTTTGTCTCCGTCCCAGGCAGCCAGCTCCTCAAATCCATTGCCCGTGCCCGGTCCAAAAAGCTCAGACCCGTTATTGATCTTTTGATCACCGTTCTTATCAAAGGCCAAAAAACCGCTGCCGGCCGATACAAAGCTTACCGTCTCCATTTCACCGTCATTGTCCAGGTCGAATTCAAAACCGGTATCTGATAATTTGGGCAGACTGCCATCCAGGCTTATCACCAGGGGATCTGTAAGCACCACTTGCTCCTTCCAGGTATGAATAAGGGATTCCTGCTCTGTTTTGGACAAAAATGCCCTGTCCATGGACAAATCAAGGGAGAACTCAATTCTTCTTCCGTCTTCTGTGATAACCTCTCCCGTGGATGCAAAGGTCATCTGCTCTTCTTCAAAACAAATATCTGTTCTTTTTAGAGATATAATTTTTTCACCTGACAGACGGGAAGAAGCAGAACTTTCCTCCAGGGTGGATTTGGGTGTGGCAAGGCCTTTATCAATACTTATATTTTCCCCCCGGGCAAGTTGCCGAACTACCACAGCCCTGTCGATCACCCCGCCCACCAGATTTTCCAGCATTTCCTTCTGTTCGAAAACCTTGGTTTCACCGGTATCTTCTGACCTGACCCCGGATCTGGATGAAATTTCACTGGAATAACCAGACTGGTATTCGACCTGTTTGGTTTGAGAAAGACTAACCCGGTCCACCACCACTATAGGTAAATTCTTTATACCGGCCCCAATGGAGGCGAGCCGATTATTGGAAGACCCCGGCGCTGTCTCCGTAAGATGTGTCTGGGATTCTTCTTTCAGCATAAGATTCATTTGCTCAGAAGAATTATGGGATCTTACAATAATTTTGGCATCTGAAATTTTCATGACTGATTTTCCCCATGGATATCTTTGGCATACAGATTCAAATCGGCATTTTTTGAAAAAAACTTAACCTTGCCCAGGAGAAAGACAACTTATAGTTTAGAACTATTCAGATAATGGTTGAAACCTTTGAAGAATTAATGATATTAATTACAATTTCTAATTTGGATGATAATAGCATAAATAGATGATTTACCAGAGAACTGAACATATTGCTGCCGGCTGGATGAAAGCTGACAAACAATCTTCGAGTATATATCAGGCCTATCTTGGCACCTGCCTGGGGGTGGCCCTTTATGACAAGACCCATAAAATAGGCGGAATGATTCATATACTTCTGCCGGAACCCCTGGGAACCATGGGGGCAGAGTTTCCGGAAAAGTATGCATCCACGGGAATTCCACTCTTGCTTAACAAGCTGATAGCCCTTGGCAGTTCACCCGAAAATCTTAGGGCCGTCATTTCCGGAGGAGCCCTTGTGGGACCGGTTTCCCAGCAGGACATCGGATTAGACATCGGTGGAAGGTCTGCCGACATTGCCAGGGAATACTTACAAAGCCAGGGCATTAATATTGTAAAATCTGAAACCGGCGGTTTTTTTACCTGTACTCTTGAATTAAACATGAAAACAGGTGAAACCAATATCAATCCGGCCTGGGAAGATGTCTGCAAGTCCCAGGAAAATTTTACCCCGCCAACCATGGATGATATTAATAAAACCATTGAAAATATAAAACCCATTCCCCAGACCGCTTTAAAAATCTTGAGGATGTTCCAGGATAGCCGATGTAACATAACAGATATCACCCAAACTCTTTCCCAGGATCAGGTATTAAGCGGTCAGACCCTAAAAATGTGCAATTCAGCCATGTTTTCCGGCACC
>DAOWDR010000633.1 GCA_030638935.1 Desulfobacteraceae bacterium
AGGCTCATATTGGATATATAGACCCGCTGCAAAGCCTTTAGGGCATCCGGACCAAAAATACGGAATTTCCCAAGGGTTGAAACATCAATCATACCTGCACTTTTTCTAACCGCCGTGACCTCTTTGATACAATCCGGATCATTTGAAAAACCATTGGC
This sequence comes from Desulfobacteraceae bacterium, assembly GCA_030638935.1. Lineage (GTDB taxonomy): Bacteria > Desulfobacterota > Desulfobacteria > Desulfobacterales > Desulfobacteraceae > NBML01. Next base: position 159 of record DAOWDR010000633.1, read on the forward strand.
CCGCATCCAAGCACCTGTTCTGATAAATTGGGTGTTAACAGATTTTTGTTGGTCATACATTGGGGTGAATTTTTTCAATACATGATTTTGCCCGGCCACGGTTGCCATGAGCACCGGAACAATTGGGGAACGGGTATTGGTCGGCGTGATACTAGCTTTTGGATCATTTTCCAACTGGGATATAACCAAGGGCAGGTTATGCCCAGGCACCCCGCCCTGACCCGGACCCAGCCCGAACCCTCCAAACCGTTTCACAAGTTCGGGTTTATCAAATCCCTGGTCAATGGACTGTTTAACACTTTTCACAGTACCATCCTCATCAAAACAGACAAATGATTTTCGTCCTGGACCTATATTGGGGCTGAAAGCAATATTATTACCCCTGACTGGGCCGGGAAGACCTGCAAGTTTTTTTTCAATATCAATAAACAAAACATCTGCCCCGGCATCCTTTGCTGCCTTAAGTCCGGCCAAAGTTCCATGGGTCTCTATTGCCTTTGGATCATTATAGCCCAGCATCCGGCCCGTGGCATGAACTCCGAAGGGAGTCTGCTTTGGAAGAAAAAAGCCTGTGTGTTCATCAAACTTCATTTTTACCCCGACAGTGTTTAAGGGGGCTGTCAGTGGAGTTTGTCCTGCTGATGCCACTAAAAGATCACAGTCAAAGCTTTGTTTATCTTTCCCACCCAAAGAGGAGAGAGTCACACTGGAAATATGTTTTTTGCCACCGGCAGAATCTGCAATATAATTTTTTAAAAACGGGATACCCTTTTCAGTAATGGCCTTTACCAGATCAGGGTCCTGCCCCTGGTCTCTCAGGTCTGCCACAGCCTTGATCTCAAGCCCTGACAAAGCCAGATCATTTGCAGCCTCAAGCCCGAGATCATCGCCTACGCAAAAGACAGCCTTTTTACCCGGCAGTATCCCGTATGAACGTGCAAGGCGCCATGCACACCCGACCTGCATGATTCCCGGCAATTCGTTTTGTTCAAACACCAGAGGTCTTTCCATAACACCGGTTGCAACAACCACACTTTTAGGTCTGATGTGTATATACCTTTGTTCATACTCCTTAGCTCCGGTCTGAAAGGCTGTAACCTGATTATTGCCTGACAGGTCAATCAAAAAAGCCCGCTTAAAAACCCGGATATTTTCATTTTTTTCAACCCTGTCTGAGAGTGTTCTTCCACGGTGGAAAAGAGATTTCCCCTCGTATTCTCTGACTCTCCAGTCGTAATTTCCCCCCAGGCAAGTTCTCCCCTCAAGCAAAATCACACGACAACCTTTGTCCGCTGCTGCCAGAGCAGCCTGCATCCCGGCCGGCCCGCCGCCGATCACACAGACATCTGCATTGGGATAAATCTCAGTAAACTCACCTTTATCCCAACTTTCCTTTGTATCGAGCACTCCTGTTCCTGCCATTTTTCGAATAATTTTGCTGGCCGTGGACCAAAGCAATGCAGGTTTATGAAGACGACGGTAATAAAAGCCCGCCGGCATGAATCCATCCAAAAGATTTAAAAATGCAAACCTGTCATTTTCAACAGATCCCCAATAATTTTGAGCCTTAACCCTGGCTCCTTGACCCAGGGGTGTTGTCTCGGACCTGGCATTGCATTCGCCGTTTATATTGACCAGGGTGTTAGCACTTTCTCCATCCATGCTGTACAACCCCCTGGGACGGTGGTACTTAAGACTGCGGCTGAAGATCTTTACACCATTGGCATAGAGAGCGCTTGCCACGCTGTCACCGGCAAATCCGGTAAAAGAACTACCTTCCCAGGAAAAAGAAACCGGCTGGTTCCTGTCAATTTTTTGTGTCTCGGATTCAGGAAGACGCATCATATTTCAACCCCCTTTTCATCAACTTCTCTTCCGGTAAGTGTGTTCCTGAAAACAGTAAACCAGGACCCGCACCCACTGGCATGACACCACCATTCTTTCTGGGGGCCTGCCTTTGTTGTATGCATGATGAGTTCATTGACATATTCAATCTGAGTGAGTTTGTCCTGATCCGGGCTTTGACCCTTTTCCTCATTTCCAAATCTAAATTCTCCCAAATCCCTTTTACCGCATACAGGGCAGGTTATTGTATAAGACATTTTCAATTCTCCTTAATTATTCGGCCCGTAGGAATATGCATATGGGTTCTCGCCATTGGACAAAAAGTTTTCAAATCGTTTTAAACTGAAATTTTCCAGGACAGACGGCTTTAACTCATTTGCCATATACTGGGCAAGATACTTACCCGTGACAGGGCCTGCCTTAAAACCGAAATATCCCCACCCGACATTCATATAAAGACCCTTAACAGGATAATTACCTTCGATTATCGGCGCTGAATCAGGCGTCATATCGGCAAGTCCGGACCAGTGCCGCATAAATTTAATACCCTTAAAGCAGGGCATGATTTCCACAAGGCTTTCGGTCAGGTGTTTTAAATATTGCGGGGTTGTATTTGTTGTATAGTTCGGCCAGGGGTCCATGTGAGCACCGGCTGCGATCTCGCCCTTCAGGGTCTGATTTGCATAGACCCAGTATGCCCCCGAGGCGACTATGGTATTTAAAAAGGGTTTTAAGGGCTGGGTTACACAGGCCTGGATCGTAAGACTGTGAATCGGAAGACCAATCTTCAGCTTATGGGCCATCAAATTTCCGTATCCACCGGCGCAGATCAGCACTTTTGGGGTTTTTATATCACCATTGTTTGTTTTTATTCCGACAATCTTATTTTTTTCAACCAGGATATCCAAAACTTCAGTCTGCTGGTGGATATGTACTCCGTATGAAGCCGCCCCCTTTGCAAGCCCCCAGGTCACACCGTCATGCCTGAGTATCCCCCCCGGTGCATGGTACATGCTCCCTATAATCGGATGGGTAATATCCTCGGAAAAATTAAGTTCCGGAACCAGCTCCCGGGTTTGATGGCGGTCCAGTATTTCACTTTGAACACCGCAAAATTGAGCAGTGCTCACGGAATTTCGGGCAACACTTATATCATCTTCTGAATGAAGCAGGTCCATTATACCGCATTTGTGGAACATCATGTTAAAATCCAGTTCGTTCATTAATTCAGGCCAGAGTTCAAGCCCTTCTTTATAAAAACCAACATTTTTCTGGGTGTGCTGATTCGCCCGCACTATAGCAGTATTACGGCATGATCCGCCATATCCTACATGCTTGCGCTCTATTACAGCTACATTTGTGATACCATGCTTCTTTGCCAAAAAATAAGCTGTTGCCAGACCATGAATACCACCGCCGATAATCACTGCATCATAGCTTTTATTCATGGGAGATGACTCCCACAATTTTTCTAATCTCATCTCAGTCTCCGTTACTTATAAGTTCCTCATATTCCAGGTACATAACTTGGCTATATTTTATTTTCTTTTTTCAATTGATTC
>DAOWDR010000068.1 GCA_030638935.1 Desulfobacteraceae bacterium
GGTCATTGACGAAGCAGACGAAGACACTGAAGAAATTGAACTGGAAGAAGATGAGGAACTGATTGAGGAGGACATCCTTGATGAATTGGATGATGACACCGAAATCATTGACGAAGATGAAGAACTTGAGGTCATTGACGAAGCAGACGAAGACACTGAAGAAATTGAGCTGGACGAAGATGAAGATCTCGAAGAGATTGAACTGGACGAAGATGAGGAGCTTGAAGCAGTTGACGGACTTGATGAAGATGAACTCAATGCACTTGAAGAATTCAGAAAACAACGTGAACTTGCTGAACACTTTGATAACACCCTGGGGGAAAGAGAAAAAAAATTTAATGTCTATGTAACTGTTCCCAAGGGGAAATATACCATTGGCACCAAAAAGAGTCTAAAAGCCAGCCTGGAACTTCAACAATTTGACATGCCGGAGGTGCATATCGGCAAATACCCGGTTACCAATTCTCTTTTTGAAATTTTCATTGATCAAACCGGCTATGTAACCACCGCAGAAAAAAAAGGGTTTGGTATTGTTTACCATGCCAGATATAAGAAAACCGGTAAGACTTCTTCCTGGAATAAGAGTGCCGGATCTGAAGATGTAAAAGATGCTTGCTGGCACCAGCCATCAGGTCCCGGGTCCACGCTTCACGGGAAACGAAACCACCCGGTGGTTCAGGTCAGTATTGAAGACGCCTTTGCCTATGCCTCCTGGATCGGCAGACGGATACCCACCGAAGCTGAATGGGAATCTGCCGCCAGAACCGATTTGGGATATAAATATCCCTGGGGGGATGAATTCAAACCAAGTGCCCTCAACATTGAGAAAAGTGGGTTCTCCGACACCTGCCCCGTGGATGAGTATGACGATGATGCCAATGAATTTAAAATAGTGGATATGCTGGGAAATATCATGGAATGGACCTCTGACATGGAAAAACCCCCGTTTAAGACAAAACAGGATACCCTGTATTGTATAGTAAAGGGTGGAGCATGGAATGCAACTCCCAATGTAACCATTAGTTCCCGGGCATTGTTTAAAACCGGATTTTCCGCCAACACCATTGGTTTCAGATGCATATCTGAAATATTCCTATGATAACTTCAAATCCCTTGGATCATTTAATCGAAAACTATCTGGATTTTCTGATAATTGAAAAAGGTCTGTCCCATAACAGTATTGAATCCTATTCAACCGATCTGTCAGGCTATGGTGATTTTCTTGAAAAAAATAAGATTAATGACATGGCCCAGGCCGATACCACCGTCATCCTGGCCTGGCTGATCCACCTGGCCAAAAAAGGCCTATCTTCAAAATCCAGGGCCAGGCATCTGATTACCATACGAGGATTTTATAAATATCTTATCAGTGAAAAACACTTAAGCATCAATCCGGTAAAAGATGTGGATATCCCCAAAATTGGCCAGGCACTTCCCAAAATCATGTCCGTTGCAGAAGTTGAAACACTTCTGGATACAGGAGACTTGACCAAGCCCAGGGAACTTAGAAATGTCGCCATGATGGAAATCATGTACGGAGCAGGTCTCAGGGTATCGGAGTTAATTTTTCTTAAGCTACAGGATGTAAACCTGGATGCCGGTGTTTTGCGGGTCATGGGAAAAGGGTCAAAAGAAAGAATTGTTCCCATTGGCGCCAAGGCCAAATCCATCACCCAGGAATGGATTGACACAGGGCGTCCCCTGGTTTTAAAAAACATCCCAAGCCAGTACCTATTTGTTGCAAGGGCTGGAAAGCCCATGACACGGCAGGCATTTTGGAAAATCATTAAAAAAAATGCCGGTCTGGCCGGGATTTCCAAAAATATCACACCACATACCCTGCGTCATTCTTTTGCCACCCACCTTCTGGAAGGAGGGGCAGACCTGAGATCTGTCCAGACCATGCTGGGACATTCAGATATATCCACCACCCAAATTTATACACATATTTCAAGGGAATACCTTATAAAAATGCATCAAAAATTTCACCCAAGAAATTAAGCAGATGGAAATAAAACCCATTCTTGAAAAATAGCAGTTAAAACCATGAACAGTGTAACCGCAGACTAATTCTGATAAACTTTCGGAAACCCCTGTAAAACCGGGCTTTTATCCATAAAAGCCCCAAAGCAACCATTGATTATCAACTCTATTGTATGCTAAAAGGTATCCTTGTCCCATGGAACGGGTGTGAAACCACCTGCCGTGTTTCAGCCATTGACTGCGATAGCAAGAGACCTTTACCACGAACCCTTAGCTTTGATGAATAGACTATGGATAACGCATACGCTTTAAAAAAAATATTAAGGCAGGTATCAAAACCTGTCTACATCATAGAAACCAATGGGCAGCTCTCTTGTTCAAACAAAGAAGAGAAACTATTGTCTTTGCCAAAGATGGAGACCTCATCCCCTGGCGCAATTAGTAGAATTGCTTTTTTACCGGCCATTGGCCTGGAAAATCTCGGAGATAAAACATTTAAAAAAAGACATGGTTTGGCCTATCCCTATGTGGCAGGTGCCATGGCAAATGGAATTTCTTCTGCCCAGATGGTAAAAACAATGGCAGAAAACGGCATGATGGGCTTCCTGGGTGCCGGCGGCCTTTCCTTGGACAAAATTGAAAAAAATATCATTGAGCTGAAACAAAGCCTTCAGGGCAAACCCTTTGGTTTCAATCTGATTCACAGCCTGGGAGACCCTGACCATGAAATGGCGACGGTGGAGCTCTACCTGAAACATCAGATCCGCCTGATCAGTGCAGCAGCCTTCATGCGGATGACCCTTCCCCTTGTCTACTATAGAGTCAAAGGAATTTTCCGGGATCAAACCAATAATATTGTAACCCCCAACCGCATTATTGCCAAAGTCTCCAGGATTGAAATCGCCAGACAATTCTTTGCACCACCTCCTGAAAAGCTGATAGCCCAATTGCGGCAAGCAGGGATGATAACCCGGGAAGAAGCTAAGTTATCACAACAAATCCCCATGGCCCAGGATTTAACAGCAGAGGCAGATTCAGGAGGTCACACTGATAACCGGCCGGCTCTCACCCTTTTGCCCACCATGGTTGCCCTGAAAAACGAATTCATGGAAACCTATCACTATAAAACACCTTTATGTGTGGGAATGGCCGGTGGCATTGCCACCCCGGAATCAGCAGCAGCAGCTTTCAGCATGGGTGCGGCTTATATTCTGACAGGTTCCATCAACCAATCCTGTGTGGAGGCCGGTATTTGTGAAGATGTCAAAAAACTGCTCTGCCAGGCAGAACAGGCAGATGTGGCAATGGCCCCGGCAGCCGACATGTTTGAAATCGGTGCCAGGGTGCAGGTGTTGAAACGGGGAACCCTGTTTCCGATCAGGGCTGAAAAACTATACCGTCTTTACAAAGCCCATGCCTGTTTTGAAAAAATCAATGAAAAATCACGAAAAGAGATCGAAGAAAAATTTCTTCTGACCGGGTTTGAAAACGCCTGGCAGTCCACCAAAAAGTTTTTTGAAAGCCAGGGAAATACCAAGGAGATCCAAAGGGCTCAAACAGATCCCAAATATAAAATGGCCCTGGTATTTAGATCCTATCTGGGCCAGTCCTCCAGGTGGGCGATTGATGGCATTCCCCAAAGAAAGATGGATTACCAGATCTGGTGTGGGCCGTCCATTGGTGCCTTTAACCAATGGGTCAGAGGAAGTTTCCTTGAGAGCCATGAGAACAGGAAAACTGCAGAAGTGGCATTAAACCTTTTGTTTGGGGCCTGTCTCTGCACAAGGGCCTCTTTTCTCCGGGCCCAGGGCATTGAACTGCCCTTGGAATTAACTTCTTTCAAACCTTTGCAAAAGAAAGACCTTCTGCCTCTGATTTCAGGGGAATCCTGATTGTAAAACTTTTGTCAAAAACCCTATCAATGGATGATTTCCCCCATTTTCAATAGTATATTACCCATTAAATTTACTATTAATTTTTAAAAAAATGCATCCATGACCAAGACAGATAAAAATTCAAACACAAATGCTATTGCCATCATCGGAATGGGATGTATTTTCCCAAAATCCAGCAATCTAAAAGAATACTGGCACCTGCTTTTCAATGGAATTGATGCCATTGAAGATGTTCCAGACACCCATTGGAAATTAAAGGATTATTTTGACCAGGACCCCACAACCCCGGATCATACCTATTGCACCAGGGGCGGATTTATTCCGGAAATTGCGTTTGATCCCTTAAGCTACGGCATCCCGCCCAACAACCTTTCGGCCACAGATACCTCCCAGCTTTTGGGACTGGAAGTTGCCAGGATGGCCCTGGAAGATGCCGGTTACCCGATCAGCCATCCCTATCTTGAAGAAAAAACAGTGAATGTGATTTTGGGTGTTACCGGCACCCAGGAACTTGTTATCCCTCTGGGAGCAAGGCTTGGTCACCCCATCTGGAAAAAAGCCCTGGAAGATTCAGGCATCAGTCCCGAAAAAAAAGAAGAGATTATCCATCGAATTCAAGATGCCTACGTTCCATGGCAGGAAAATTCATTTCCAGGCCTTCTGGGCAATGTGGTGGCTGGCAGGATTGCCAACCGCTTGAATCTGTCCGGCACCAATACTGTCAGTGATTCTGCCTGTGCAAGTTCCCTTTCCGCAATTCACACGGCTGTCATGGAGTTGTTATCCCATAGATGCGACATGTCCATCACAGGCGGGGTGGATACCTTAAACGATATTTTCATGCACATGTGTTTTGCAAAGACCGGGGTGTTGTCACATACCAGCGATATAAAACCGTTTTCAAAGGATGCCGATGGGACGGTATTGGGAGAAGGCATTGGTATGCTGGTCCTCAAGCGTCTCGAAGATGCAAAACGAGATAAAGACAGAATTTATGCCCTCATCAAAGGCATGGGAACCGCAAGTGATGGCAAAACATCAGCCATTTATGCCCCCGAAGCAAAAGGCCAAATAAAGGCATTGAAACAAGCCTATGAGCTGGCAGATATTCATCCCTCCACTGTGGAACTGATTGAAGCCCACGGCACCGGTACCCGGGTGGGCGACAAGGTGGAGTTCACCGCATTAAAGGCGTATTTTAACCACCAGGATTTAAAAACCGATTCCAAAAATAAAACAGCTATCGGGTCGGTTAAATCCATGATCGGCCATACAAAGGCGGCAGCAGGGGCCGCAGGTATCATCAAAACCGCCCTTGCCCTGTATAATAAAGTGATTCCCCCCACCATAAAAGCCGACACCCCGGATCCCGAACTGGATATCAACAATTCAGCCTTTTACCTGAATTCCCAGTCCAAACCCTGGATGGCAAAGTCAGATGGCAGCCACCCGAGACGATCGGGCATCAGTGCCTTTGGGTTTGGCGGAAGTAATTTCCATGCAATTTTGGAAGAATATGACCCAAAAAAATCCCATGTATCCTGGGATGGCTCTGTCCAGATTCTTGCCTTTTCCTCCAGCAGAAAAAAAGCTCTTTTAAATCAGGTCAATGCCTTCAAAGAAAAGGTCAATGCCGATTCCAGCCTTGATTCTGACCCAGAAGGAAAAAACACGATCATTGCCTGGCAAGCCTTTGAATCCAGACAAAACTTTTCCTGTGATGATGAGTTCAGGCTTTTGATCGTTCTAAAAAAAGAGGATGATCACAATGAACTGATTGAAAAAGCCCTTCTTACAATAACAGATGAAACTGTTTCCCACGGCTCTATATTCTTTGCAACAGGAAAGCCAAAAGGAAAACTTGGCTTTTTATTTCCCGGTCAGGGCAGTCAGTATACACAGATGGCAAAAACCCTGTCCTCGGTGTTTCCAGAAGCCATGGAAGCAATTTCCCTTGCCCAGTCCTGTTTTCAAGAGGGAAACCCAGACAAGCCATATAAACCCCTCATAGACTATATTTTTCCACCGCCCAAACACCTGCAGTCAAAAACAAAATCCGAAGAAGATTTAAGGAAAACTAATATTGCCCAGCCGGCCCTTGGGGCGATTAGTCTTGGGATGACTGAAGTTTTAAAACGATTCAAGGTTGCCCCCACAATGACCTGCGGCCACAGTTTCGGAGAATTGTCAGCCCTTTATGCTGCAGGATGGATAGATAAAGCTGTCTTCCTACAGCTTGCAGCGGCCAGGGGTAAATACATGGCAGCAGTAGGAAAAGAGAATACAGATTCCGGCAGCATGCTGGCCGTTCAAGCCCCCATCAAGGATATTGAAGCCCTGATTGCAGAGGAAAACCTTGACCTTGTCCTTGCCAATAAAAACAGCCCCGCCCAGGGAGTTCTTTCCGGCGGCACCCATGAAATCGACAAGGCAAACAAACTATGTAAACAAAAAAAGATGCGTGCCATCAAACTTCCTGTGGCTGCTGCATTCCACAGCGAACTGGTTGAAGAAGCAGCCACCCCCTTCAAAGACTATATTGCAAATAAACAAGTAACTCCCACCAAGATTGATGTCTTGTCCAATACAACCGGCTTCCCTTACCCTGGTGACCAAGACCAGATCAAGGATCTCCTTGGCAATCAACTCATGCACCCGGTCAATTTTATCGACAATATAGAACAAATGTACAAAAACGGGATTTCCACATTTGTCGAAATCGGTCCAAAAGCCGTTCTGACAGGACTTATAAAATCAATATTAAAAGAAAAAAATATCACAGCCCTTTCCCTGGATTCTTCTGCAGGAAAAAAATCAGGAATTGAAGATCTTGCACGGGTACTCTGTATGATTGCGGCCAACGGTTTTTTTGTGGACCTGACCCAATGGGAAGAAAAAGTAAAACAGCCAAGGGCAAAAAAAATGAAAGTTATGCTCTCCGGCGCAAATCCTAAACCGGTAAAAAAACCTGATACCGTGTTCCCTAAGACACCCCCAGCAACAGACGAACCCTCCATGGTGAAACAGCCCAGGCCAGATTCAGATAGGCCGGCAATACAAGGATCAGATATGAGATCACCCGACGCTTTACAACAAAATCAGCCAGCAGCCGCAACTGCCCCCTCTTCTGGAGCCATACACCTGGTTCAAAAGGGACTTGAGGCCATGCAACAACTTCAGTCACAAACTGCCCGGGCTCATGAAAAATTTTTGGAGACCCAGGCCCAGGCAAGCAAAACCCTGGCCGGCATGATGGAACAAACCCGGGAATTTGTCAGCAATGTTCCGGCTTCATCTATAAGGTATGTCGCTCCTGCTGAGCCACTTGCTGCCTCCCCCGTTCCAGAGCCCGGAGCACAGCCAATTGCATCCAATCTGTTCCAGCCCCAAACCCAAAAGCAAGAACAGGTGCAAATTGACACCTTTGAAAAAACAAAATCCGCCATTGCTGAACCCAATGTGAATATCCAGGCAGAGGCAGGTCAGGCAACTCTTAAAATCAGCACAAATAATCAATCATTATCTGCCACGCCGCCAGATGCTCCGGCCTTACCTGCCACAGAGCTGCCAATCAGGCAAATCCTGTTTGAAATCGTAGGCCGATTAACCGGGTTTCCCGTGGAAATGCTGGAACCGGAAATGGATATTGAATCAGACCTGGGCATTGATTCAATTAAAAAAGTTGAAATTATTTCAGAACTCGAAAAACAAATTCCCCATGGAAACGGATTGTCCACCGACCATATGGGATCTGTAAAAACCCTGGCTGATATCTGCCAGGCCATTCAGCCTGAAATGCCCGCTGTAGAAATTTTAACACCAGTCGAGGTGTCTTCAGATTCCCCCGATTCCCTTGGCACCTCTGGAAAAATTTTCACCGTCCTTGTGGATGCCATTAGTGAGCTAACCGGTTTCCCTGTGGAAATGCTGGAACCAGAGATGAATCTTGAGTCTGATCTTGGCATTGACTCCATCAAGCGGGTGGAAATTTTGTCTAAACTGGAACAGGAACTGGATGATATCAATACCATCTCTTCGGAAGACATGGCCGGTTTAAAGAGCATCCAGGACATAGTCGGATTTATCACCCCTGACAGCCCAGTTTTAAACACTGACGCTAAAAAAAAAACTTCAGTCAATGCCGGGGATGAAAACTTAGCCCATTCCTATACCGAATCTGACCAAAATCCACTTTTAAGACAGGAAATTACTCTAAAAAAATTTCCCACCAACCAGATTCGGTTTTACAATGGGGCAAAAATTGAAGTATCGCCCCAAAAAAAAGTTTATTTAACCCGTGACAACTCAGGTATAGCGGCCCATTTCAAACATGAGTTTGAAAAGTTAGGAATTGCGGCCACACTTATTGACATAAGCCAGGAGAAAATTCCGGACCTGCCCGATGCCTCAGGAATTGTCATCATACCGGATTCATTTGAAAATCCTGATTCCAAAGCTGCAAAAAACTTTTTAAAGGCTGCCTTTTGCCTGGCACAAAAAAATGGTCCCCACCTGATATCTTCCGCCTCTGAAAAAGGGGGATTCCTTACGACCATAAGCTTTATGGGAGGCGGTTTTGGATTTAACTCCCCTTCATTTTCAGCCAGCCCGGTTTATGGGGGACTGGCAGGACTTGTGAAAACTGCCTGTCTTGAATGGAAAGAGGTATTGTGCAGAGCCCTGGATATGCCGGACTCTGTTGATAAATGTATTGAAAATTCAGAAGCAGCCGTCTCTTTGATGATGACCCATGGTGCCGTTGAAATGGGATTAGACGGAAACAACTGTAATATTCCAACCCTTGAAAACAAAGAGGTCCAAGAAGGGGTTATTGATTTGGACTCCGATGATGTGGTGATTATTACAGGCGGTGCAAAGGGAGTCACAGCAGAATGTGCTGTTCAAATTGCCCAGGCCTGTTCTCCTAAAATCATCCTTGTGGGACGATCCCCGGAACCATTTGTCGAACCTGCCTGGATACAGGGAATTACCGATCCTGCCGGCATGAAAAAACAAATTTTATCACATGGGTTCTCTAACCAGAAACCCAAACCTTCAGAAATTGAAAAACAATACCAGGCCTTTTTATCCAATCGGGCGATTCAGGACAATATGGACCGTATCAGGGCCTGTGGTTCCCAGGTAAAATATTTTTCAGCCGATATACGGGACCAGAATGAAATTGATAAAATTTTTGCACAGGTCCGCAAAGAATTCACCAAAATTTCAGCCGTCATCCACGGTGCAGGCGTCCTGGAAGACAAGCTTATTTGCGACAAACGCCTTGATCAGTTTAACCGGGTTTTCAACACCAAGGTGGAAGGTCTTGAAGCTTTAATGGAATCCACCAAGCTCGACCCCCTTAAATATTTTGTTCTGTTCTCATCCATTGCTGCCAGAACCGGAAATATTGGTCAGTGTGACTATGCCATGGCCAATGAAGTTCTGAACAAAACAGCCCAGAAACTTGCCCGGACAAAACCTAATTGCCGATTTCTCTCCATGAACTGGGGCCCCTGGTCCGGCGGTATGGTGAATGACAGCTTGAAACGGGAATTTTTAAAAAAAGGCATTGATCTGATCCCTTTGGATGCGGGTGCTTTGCAATTGCTCAAGGAGATGGGAAATCCAGACACAAAACCAATTGAAATTGTCATTGGTGCCCATATTTCACAGGATTCCCCCTCAAAAAAACCGATTTTGAAATCAGTATTAAACCAGTCCTTTAGTTATGAGGCCTCTCCCATACTTGAATCCCACAAGATCGCACAGGAACCGGTCGTTCCCTTTGCGATGTTGATAGAGCTTTTGGCACATTCTGCTGAAGAAAATA
>DAOWDR010000412.1 GCA_030638935.1 Desulfobacteraceae bacterium
ATGAAAATCTACAAATTCTTTCCGGATTGTACGGGGTATTGCGCCCCATGGACGGTATCAAACCCTACCGGTTGGATTTCAATACGCCCCTCCATTTCACCAAACCGCTAAAAAAATTTTGGCAGATAAAATTGATCCCATACTTTGAAGACCTGATCCGGAAAGATGAAATGATTTTAAATCTGGCCTCAAAGGAGTATAGCAGCATCCTGCATCCAAGCCCTTTGAAAGAGCAGGTAATCACCCTGGAATTCAGGGAGAGGGAAAAGGGCAAATTAAAAAACCAATCTGTCCGGGCAAAACAGGCCAGGGGACTTTTTGCCGGAGAGATCATTAAAAGAAAACTTACCAATGGGGACTCCATAAAGGAGATCTCCATATCCAATTATGGGTATTCAAAAGATCTTTCCAGCAAAACAGAATGGTTTTTTATCCGTTAATATATTAATGTAAACCAAATGGCAGGTAGTGAATTATTCAGAAAGGGGTAACCTATGGCAAAATATCTTGGGGCAGTGGATCAGGGAACGACCAGTACCAGATTTATTATTTTTGACAAAAACGGAACCATTATCAGTTTAAGCCAGATGGAACATGAACAGATCTGTCAAAAACCGGGGTGGGTGGCCCATGACGGCAATCAAATCTGGAAAAACACCCAAGTTGTCATCAAACAGGCCATGGAAAAAGCAGGGATCTGCGGGGAAGACCTGGCCGCCATCGGAGTGACCAACCAGCGGGAAACCGTCATTGTCTGGGACAGGCACACGGGCAAACCGTTGCACAATGCCATTGTCTGGCAATGCACCCGTTCCCATGAAACCTGCAAGGAACTGGATAAAGTATACGGCAAGGATGGTTTTAGGTCCAAAACAGGCCTGCCCACGGCTACCTATTTTTCAGGCCCTAAAATCAAATGGATGATGGACCAGGTACCAGAAATTAAACAGGCAGTGGATAAGGGTGATGCCATTTTCGGCACCATGGACAGTTGGATCATCTGGAACCTTACGGGCGGACCCGGCAGGGGCAGGCATGTGACAGACGTGACCAATGCCTCCCGCACCTTGCTCATGAATCTAAACACCCTGGAATGGGACGACGAGATCCTGGGGTTCATGGGAATCCCTAAAACCAGCCTTCCACAAATTGTACCCTCCTCCCATGCAACGGCATTTGGGAAGACAACCAGTGACGGCCCTTTCAAGTGCCGGGTCCCGGTTGGCGGCGCCCTGGGGGACCAGCAGGCAGCCCTGTTCGGCCAAACCTGTTTTGAACCGGGCGAAGCCAAGAACACCTATGGTACCGGTTGTTTTCTGCTCTTTAACACAGGCACCACAATTAAATTTTCCGACCATGGACTTTTGACCACTGTGGGGTATCAGATCGGCGACCAGGATGCAGTGTACGCCCTTGAGGGATCCATTGCCTATGCCGGTGCCCTGGTCCAGTGGGTAAGGGATAATCTGGGCCTTGTCTCTTCTGCCCAGGGAATTGAAGCCCTTGCCAACACAGTGGAAGACAACGGGGATGTCTATGTGGTACCCGCCTTTTCAGGCCTGTTTGCACCCTATTGGAGGTCAGATGCCCGGGGTGTCATTGCAGGACTCACCCAGTTTGCCAACAAGGGCCACATTGCCAGGGCAGTTCTGGAGGCCAGTGCCTTCCAGACAAAGGATATTGTGGAAGCCATCAACCAGGATCTGGGGGAAGGCATTGACCTGAAATCCCTGAAAGTAGACGGCGGCATGGTGGTCAACAAGACCCTTATGCAATTCCAGGCCGATATTCTCAATGTATCTGTTACCCGTCCAAAGGTGGCGGAAACCACTGCCCTTGGGGCAGCCTATGCCGCTGGTCTGGCAGTAGGCTTCTGGCCGGACACTGGAGCATTAAAAGAAAATTGGCATGTCCATTCTACCTGGGAGCCGAACATGGACGATACCCGGCGCAGGGACCTGTCTGCAGGCTGGAAAAAAGCGGTTCAAAAGAGTCTGGCATGGAAAGAATAAGCTGATTTACTTAGATTATAAAACATGATAGAAACTCCTGAACAAGAGTAAACAGGAGCTTAGATGGAAACAATACACAGACCCGTAATTGCGGATTCAAGATCCATGGGAGAGCTGTCAGATGAAAGCATCAATCTGGTGGTAACTTCCCCGCCCTATCCCATGATTGAGATGTGGGACCAGATATTTTCATCTTTCCAGCCCAGGGTAACAAAGTTATTAAAAAAAGGTGACGGGGCCAAAGCCTTTGAAGCCATGCACAGGGTTCTGGATATTATCTGGGAGGAATGTTACAGGGTTCTGAAACCGGGCGGATTTGCCTGTATCAATATAGGGGATGCAACCAGGACCATAAAGGACCGGTTTTCCCTTTACACCAACCATGCCAGGATTCTCGCCGCCGCCCAAAAAATTGGGTTTTCATCTCTTCCCTGCATCCTGTGGAGAAAACAGACCAATGCCCCAAATAAGTTCATGGGCTCGGGCATGCTGCCGGCAGGGGCCTATGTCACACTGGAGCATGAATATATCCTGATCCTGAGGAAAGGGGGCAAAAGAGAATTCAACAAAGAGTCTGACAAACAAAAGCGCCGGGAAAGCGCATTGTTCTGGGAAGAGCGGAATATTTGGTTTTCAGACGTATGGTTTGATATCAAGGGTACCACCCAATCCCTGGTGGATAAAACCGCCAGAAAAAGGAGCGGAGCCTATCCCTTTGAACTGGCCTACCGCCTGATCAATATGTATTCTGTCAAGGGTGACCAGGTACTGGACCCATTCCTGGGAACCGGCACCACCATGGCTGCGGCCATGGCAGCCGGCAGAAATAGTGTGGGATATGAAATGGATGCAAGCCTTGGACCTGCCATATCATCCATGGCGGAAACATTGGAGGATAGAGCCCCCCAGGTGATCCAACAACGATTGGTCCGGCACATTGCCTTTATTCTGAACCGCATGGAGACCAAAGGCCCCCTGAAACACACCAATCGCCCCTATGGATTTCCCGTCATGACAGCCCAGGAAAGAGAACTCCTGCTTGACACACCCCTGGCAGTTACCCAGACCTTGAACCACCAATACAAGGTAACCTATGATTGTCTTCCCCAAAAAGAATTCTGCCGGGACTGGTCAAAAATCCTGGAAAGTAAAGAGGCAGATCATTTGGTCAACGCCATGGAAAAAATTGCCACATCATAAAAAGGCTTTAAGCAAGGGGAACTGTTTTAATCCCTTTGATGATCTTTTCCCAGATGGAAATTAATCCAGGAAGAGGTCTTGTTCAACTCCCACATCCTCGGAGGAACAAAATTCTGGCCCAGGGTATGGGCCCTTCCACAATGTTCCAGCCGATTATATGCCCTTACCCAAACACATTTTCTATCGGAATGTACTTCGCAAAAGCCATCCCTGCTTCCGCCGCAGGCACCGTTCCGGGTATGTTTGGGGCAACCTGACTCAGGACATAGAAAGGCCGTGTGCTGGATGGCACAATCCCCGCAGCTTTGACAGGATAGAAGGGGTTTTTTTAAGGGATCTTCAAGTATAAGTTTCAGCAGCCGGGCATTGTTGGTTTTTTCCAAAAAATTTGCCAGTTTTCGGTAGACCGGTGCCAACCGGGC
>DAOWDR010000045.1 GCA_030638935.1 Desulfobacteraceae bacterium
AAACTGGAAACATCAAAGGTGTTGTCCATTCTGGAAAAACAGGTCCTGGCTAAAATACATAGAATGATCTACGGGATGGGGGATGAATTTTATGCCACCCATGTCCAGAATACAAAAACAGCTTTGGGAGGTTTCACCACAGGGGGAACAACTGCCAATATCACTGCCCTGTGGGTGGCAAGGAACAAATTATTTCCCCCAAAAGATGGTTTTAAAGGTATTGAGGCAGAAGGTTTTTTTTGTGCCATGCAGGCCCAAGGGCTGGAACGGGTGGTGGTCCTGGTCTCCAAAAGGGGGCACTTTTCCTTAAAAAAGGCCGGAGGGATTCTTGGCATCGGCCACCGGAATGTGATTGCAGTTGAAGTGGACAAGAACCGGGGTATTGATGTTAAAGCCCTTCTGGCTCTGATCCACAGCTTGAAAAAAGAACCGGGGACCCGGATTGCAGCCCTTGTGGGCATTGCCGGGGCCACGGAAACAGGGGTTATCGATCCTTTGCCCCTGCTTGCCGACATCTGTGAGGAGAACGGTATCCATTTCCATGTGGATGCCGCCTGGGGTGGTCCGGTACTGCTCTCTGACAAATATGCCCCCCTGCTTAAAGGGATTGAACGGGCAGATTCAGTGGCCATTGACTGTCACAAACAATTTTATATGCCAATGACCGCCGGCATGGTCTTTTTTAAGGATCCCCTGGCCCTGAACCATATTGCCTACAATGCCAGCTATATCATCAGAAAAGGATCAGTGGACCTTGGGGTCAGAAGCCTGGAAGGATCAAGGGAAAGCAATTCTCTTATCCTGGATGCCTCCCTGAAAATAATGGGGGCCAGGGGATACGGTCTCCTGATTGAACACGGTATTAAAACAGCAGGACAACTGGCAAAAAAAATCAAGAAGCGCCCTTTGTTTGAACTTATTACAGCCCCGGTCCTGAACATACTCACCTACCGCCTTGTTCCCCCATCCTTTCGGAAAAAAATCAAAACAGCCGACCCGGAAGAACTCAAGAAATTGAACCTGGAACTGGATGATATCAATATTAATATTCAGCGGATTCAGAGGGAGACCGGGAAAAGTTTTGTTTCAAGGACAAGGCTCAAAGCAAGCCCCGAAGATGATTATAATGTTGTGGTCCTGAGGGTGGTTATCATGAATCCCATGACCACACCTGAAATTTTAGATGAGGTCCTGGATGAACAAGAATCTATTTTGAATAATCTGGATATCTGATCCCCCTGCAATTCATTTTTAATTCTCAAATTTTCCCGGTATCTCCTTAATGCCTTGATTTTTTTCTTGACATAAGCGTATAGTATATATACACTTATGTCCATGGATTCTGAAAAACAAAAAATTCACGGGAAATTTCAATCCCTCATGGCCCTGGCCCTGAAACTGGATAAGGCCCCTAGAAAGTTTGGGACAAGCCATGCCCTGTCCCACTCGGAAATCCACATGGTCGAAATAATCGGCAATACTGAGGATCTGAGTGTCACTGACCTCGGCAAATTAATTGGAATCACCAAGGGGGGAGTATCCCAAGGATTGAAACGTCTTGAAAAAAAAGGCCTGACCACTAAAAAACCTGATCCGGAAAATATGTCCAGGTCCATTATCTATTTAACTGCCAAGGGGAACATGGCCTATTGGGCCCACAAGCACTGGCATGAAACCATGGACGGAGGCTTCAACCTTTATCTCAATGAACTTGATCCAAAAAAAACAGAGGTGATTATTGATTTTTTAACCCGGGTGGAAGATTTTCTTGTTCGCAGGATTGAATCACCTGAATAAAACCAGATAAAAAATTTTAACCCAGGTGTATACCAACTAAACACAAAAACAAGGAGGACAGATGTACAATAAAGAATTTAAGGGAGATGTCTGTAACCACAGCCATTCATTTTTTCTGGATAATTTCATCCGCCGTATCATCCAAAACCCCAAAAGAATTCTGGGAAAATATATTCAAACAGGGGACACCATTGTGGACCTGGGGTGCGGTCCCGGCTATTTTTCAATTGATATGGCAAAGATGACGGGAAAAACAGGCAAGGTGATCGCAGTTGACCTTCAAAAAGAGATGCTGGCAAAGGTGGGAAAAAAAGCTGCCTCCCAGAACCTGTCAGACAGGGTACTTCTGCATAATTGCACCCAAAAAAAGATTGGCCTGGCACCGGGGACAAAGGCTGATTTTATCCTTGCCTTTTATATGGTCCACGAAACCCGGGACACAAAGGCCTTTCTTGAACAGGTCAAAGAGCTGTTAAGGCCCGGGGGGCGGTTTCTCCTGGTGGAACCGATATTTCACGTAACAAAAATTAAATTTGAAATTATTATAGATATTGCGGTAAAGACCGGATTCACCAAGGTTGATATGCCAAAGGGCAAGGGAGGAAGAAGCGTGTTGCTCTCAATTTAAAGACCAGGGTTAATACATGGCTTCAATAATATCCTTGAAACGTTGGTTGATGATTTTCCGTTTGATCTTCATGGTTGGGGTCACCTCCCCGTCCTCTTCATAGAGCCGTTTGGGCAAAATTGTGAATTTCCGGATATTTTCCACCCGGGCCAGGGCCTGGTTCACCTGCTTGATCTCTTTATCAATCAAGTCAATTATGGCCTGATGCTGGGTCAGATCACCATAGGTGGAAAACTGGACCTTATTGTCCTGGGCATATTTCACCACATTGTCCTCGTCGATCATGACAAGGCAGGACAAAAATTTACGCTTGTCTCCAATGACAACGCTGTCATTGATATAGATACTGGCTTTGAGCATATTCTCAATATACTGGGGGGTGATGTTCTTGCCCCCGGCCGTGACAATTATATCCTTTTTCCGGTCCGTGATACTCAAGAATCCATCTTTATCTATTTTTCCCACATCCCCTGTGTAAAGCCAGCCGTCCCGGATGGTTTCCGCCGTGGCCCCATCGCTTTTATAATACCCCTTAAACACCCCCGGAGACCTGACCAGAATCTCCCCGTCTTCGGCAATTTTAATATCCACACCCACAAGGGCCTTGCCCACGGTACCAAATTTTACCTTTCCTTCAGGGGAGAGGGTGGTAACCCCGGTCCCCTCGGTCTGACCATACCCTTCAATCAGATTCATTCCAATGGATTGAAAAAACCTCAGTACCTCTTTTGAAATGGGTGCTGCCCCGGAAATAGCCACCCTGATTCTTTCAAATCCCAGCCGTTCTTTGAGTTTGCGGAAAACCATGAGCCCGGCCAGAAAAAAAAGGACTCTTTGAACAGGGGGAACCGGTTTAAAGCCCATGACCAGATCGGCCTGGCGCTCACCGATTTTAAGAGCCGCCTGAAAAATTGTCCGTTTAAACCAGGTGGCATCGGACATCTTAATCATTACATTGGAATAATACTTTTCCCAGATCCTTGGCACGGCATAGCCCACGGTGGGGGAAACCTCCATCATGTTCTGCATGACAGTATCCGGTTTTTCCACAAAATTGACTGTATAGGCATATTCCAGGTGGATAAACACGGTAAAAAGACGCTCAAATATATGGCACAGAGGCAGAAAAGACAGCACCTGGTCGGTTTCATAGATGGCAATGGTCCCGGCAACAGCCCTGGCCATCCAGGTCACGTTCCCGTGGGTCAGTACCGCCCCCTTGGGAGGACCAGTGGTGCCCGAGGTATAGATCAGCACGGCCGTGTCTTCCGAAGAAACCTTTGACTGGCAATTTTTGAACAGGTCCGGATATTCTTGGCAAACCTCCTCCCCTTTTTCCAGAAGAGCATCAAAGGTTGTGACCAAGGGATCCTTAAAACTTTTAAGCCCTTTGGTGTCCCAGACAATCACTTTTTTTAACAAAGGAGTCCTGTCCTTGAACATTAGCCACTTGTCCAGCTGTTCTTCATTTTCCACAAACAAAAAACTGGCATCGCAATGGGTCACCACATATTCCACCTGGCTCCAGGCGTTGGTTGCATAGACCCCCACTGAAGTTCCGCCGACACATTGGATTCCCATGTCTGCCATCACCCATTCCACGGAATTGTCCCCGATGATACAAGCGGAATCACCTTTTTCAAATCCCATGGAAACAAGAGCTGATCCCACAAGCCTGGCTTTGTCATGGTATTCTCCCCAGGTGATGTCCTGCCAAAGTCCCAGATCCTTGGTCCGCAAGGCCACCCTGTCCCTGTTTTGGTCGACGGTTTCATTGAAAATTTCCGGAATAGTTTGAGCATTTTTAGTATTCATCGCCATGCCTTTTTCCTCTTCCACCGTTGAAAGCCCTTGGCTGAGGTTTCAGATTTAATGCCCAGGTAGAACTCCTTGACATCCTTGTCTTCCAGCAGATCCCTGGAGGCTCCTTTTTTCACAAACCGGCCGTTTTCAAGGATCAGACCCGTGGAAGAAATTGAAAGGGCCATTTTGGCATTCTGCTCCACCAAAAGAATGGTCACCCCCCTTTGGTTAATCTCTTTGATAATGGCAAAAATCTCCTTAACCAAAATGGGAGAAAGCCCCAGGGAGGGTTCATCCAGGATAAGCAGCCGGGGGCGGAGCATGAGTGCCCGGCCAATGGCCAGCATCTGCTGTTCCCCGCCGGACAGGGTTCCTGCCCATTGACTGCGTCTTTCCCCCAGGACGGGAAAATAGGTATACACCTGGTCTATATCCGCTAATATCCCTTTATCCTTCCTAAGATAGGCTCCCATGAGCAAATGTTCCCGCACGGTTAGTTCCTCAAACACCTCACGGCCTTCGGGCACATAGGCAATACCCATGCGAACTATCTCATCGGTGTCCCTTCCGTGGATGGGGCGGCTGTCATACTCAATGCTGCCCTTGTCCGGCTGATCATCAATAAGCCCCATCACGGTTTTCAGAATAGTGGATTTGCCGGCCCCGTTGTTTCCCAGAATGGCGGTG
>DAOWDR010000004.1 GCA_030638935.1 Desulfobacteraceae bacterium
TGTTTTAAAAAATCTTTTTCAGTTTTACCGGTTAATTCTTGATTTTTTTTTAACTCATTTGATGCCAAAAATTTTGCTAAATCAGTTGCTGCCCTTCGCAAAAGCCTTACCGGCTCTTTAATTTCCTTTTTCTCAATCGCCATGTCCACACCCTTTAATAAGTTACAATTTGTTATCCCGGATCTATGCTGGTTTGGATGTTATTGCTTTAAAATCTGTTCCAATAAGTTTATTGGCAATGGCATAGGTTTTTTCAATAATATCTTTATCCACCTGGGCGCCGGCCGGCAACTCAAGGGCCTTGTCACTAAACTTATCCGCTTGTCCCAAAAGGGCTTTAAAGGTTGTTTTATCAGCAGGCTCGGCATGGATAATGGTTTTAACCTCTGCTGCTGCCCTATAATCATATCCGTAGCCAACTGTCATGGCTGCATTTAAGGCAATCCCTCCATAGCCTATGCTGAACCCCCCGGAAACCGATGTACTCATTGTCTGGGCAAGATCAAGTTTCACGGAAAGTGTTGTTTCCGTATA
Source organism: Desulfobacteraceae bacterium (assembly GCA_030638935.1). GTDB lineage: Bacteria > Desulfobacterota > Desulfobacteria > Desulfobacterales > Desulfobacteraceae > NBML01. Next base: position 535 of record DAOWDR010000004.1, read on the forward strand.
TTGATACCTGGGCGGCGCCAATGTTTTAAGGAGATCCAGGATATAGGCCTTGAACTCTTGAAAATTTTGTTCAATTGCCTCTATCTGGGCCTCATCATTCAGATCTGCGGGTATTTCCGGCCCTGATTGAAGCTGTTTGGCAATACCGATTAATCTTTCAATATTTTCCATGTAATCAAGGTTAAATGCTTTCTGGGCTTCAGCAATGCTAAGGCCCAAAGCCCCGATTATTTCCGGAATAGTGGAAAGATCTTTTACAAGTTTGCTCGCTTTCCCAGTCATTTTTTCCTCCTGTTTCCTTGTTAAAATTTTTTATCCATTTTTATCCATGGTTAGGGTAATCAGCGGGCCAAGGAACCTGGTCCACCTCTATCTGTATCCTGGTCTCACTGGATGCAGTGCTCCCAAACAATAAATCATACCCGATATTAAGGGGTTTGAGCATGATCCTTGTATTTATCTTTTGGTCAATTGCCACCCGTGCCCTGTACTCAATGGACATGGTATCAAGAACCTGTCGCCTTGGATGCAATTGAAGGGCAATCTCCCCAAGGGACTGCTTTAATGGATTTAAAAGACATTTAAACCGTTTTATCTCTTTTTCATTGGCCCTATTCCATTGTCTTTGAATTTTTATGACATCTTCGCCAATTGCATCTATCAGGTCAGTGGCGGACAAAAAATCTTTTTCCATCATATCTCCGTTTAAAACAATTTCTTATTCTTTGACCCTTAATCCTGCTTTTGTATCCTTTTTTTAAAATAATCGATCCAGGCCCTGTTTTCAGCCATGGAGACTGGTTTTTCAGGCAAATTTTCAGCAGGTTCCCTATTAAGCCGGATCGATTTTTCCCGGGCATTTATATTGTAATAAAGGAACTCACAATGTTTCACTTTATGTTCCGAGAAAAACTTGGCAAGTGCATCAAGGTTCTTTTTGTTTGCGATGAAATGAGGAATCAGCGGAATTCGCGGAACCACCGGTATATTCTGTTCAAGTAACTTAACAAAATTTTTCAATATGACATGATTTGATTTTCCAAGGAGGCTATGATGAATGTCATTGTCCATGATTTTAAAATCAAAATAGATAAGGTCTATATGTTGCAAAATATCTAAAGCAAATTGGTTGAAATCAAAATAACCGCAGGTCTGAACGGCAATATGGATATTTTGCTTTTTTAATATGGGTAACACCCGGGACAGATACCCGATAAAACTTAATGCTTCTCCCCCGGAAAAGGTTACTCCACCTCCGGAGGCGTTAAAATAGGGTTTGTCCTCTAAAATAATTTTTGTCAATTGTTCAGGAGAGTAGGTTTTTCCAACCATACGCCGGGCCAGGGTAAAACAATCCTTGCCTTTTTCACAATTCCCGCAATGGATACAGTCTTCCGGAAAGTGCATTATTTCCTCTTTGTAAGACTGGGATTCAGGGTTATGACACCAGGGGCATGAAAGAGGGCATCCTTTAAAAAAAACTATGGTCCTTACACCGGGTCCATCCACAAAAGAGGCTTTGGCAATGTCAAATATCAACGGGTCTTGACAGGGGTCAATCATCATTGATGACTTAACAATTCCTTGAAGTCATTGATTCCCAGCAATTCCGGGATAAGCCACAACAGGTATACAAATTTAAAAAGATAATTCAGATTTCCGGAAACACTCAACTGGTTGTTCAGCATTCCTGCGATAACGTCGGTATTTCCGGACAAAAGGAAATCACCCATTGCCTTTCCATCCTTAAAGGTCACTGTTGTGGTCGCATCATCAACAATGGTATCTCTAACCTCCATGCCGTCTTTCTGGGTAAAAAAAACAGGAATTTTTTTAAATATGGCTGAAACGTCAATTTTTTTATCTCTGCTGCAAATCACATAGGAACCGGTAAAATCCTTGATGTTTTTCCGGTACTCCTTATTGGTAAGAAACAACAGACCCATTGCCTTGAGTAGAAGAAACAGCAGCTTGTCCATAACCTCTCCGGTAGCTGCAGTTTCAATATCTACCTTTAGACCTTTTAATTGATTCTTGATTAATTTCAATTGCATCTCTTTTGTATGGCCTTCAAGTGTGTCCATAAAATTCATTTCATCTTCCTTTCAGATTATAGGGAAACAAATTCACCAGAAGACAAATTATACTGGCTTCGTGTGATTAATTCGTCCTGCATCGCCTTGTTCAATGTTTTGAAATAGGCTGAATATCCCGACACCCTGACCAGAAGATTGGGGTGGCTGTCAGGGTCTGCCTTGGCTTCTTTCAGGGTTTCATAGTCGTGGATATTGAACTGAACCTGCTGGCCGCCGCTATCCATATAGGCTTGAACAATGCTTCCAAATCTATCCACATTTTCAAGGGTACATTCCACGGGTGAATATTTCATGTTCAGGGCATAGGCCCCAGGTGTATGCTCACTATTTAAAGCTGCAACAGAGTTCAGGGAAGTTGTAAGCCGGGTATCAATCTGTGACACAGGCGTAATACCACTTGAAAAAGGCAGATTTGCTTTTCTCCCGCTGGGCAGTGCTCCTGTCACACTGCCGTATCCGGCATGATTTGTCATTGTCCAGTAGGCAACCCGATAATTGCCTCCCCGATAGTTTTTCTGGTTGTTGAAAACATCATATCCAAGATCAATCAATTTTTGGGACATCTCAGCCGCAACAGGATGGGGGGTTCCATATTTGGGCGCCTTGTTTTTAAGGTAAGCTTCCAGCAGTTCATATCCCTTAAAATTATTATCAACCGCCCCTACCAGTTCAGAAAAAGTCATCTTCATGTCTGTGTTGCTTTCATTAAAGCAGACATCTTTTATGGCACAAAGGGAATCGCAAACATCGGCAAACCCAATATGGGTAACCCCTGAAGAATTATAAATTGCCCCGCCGTAAATCAAATCCCTGCCTTTATCCATGGGCCCCTTAAAAAGGGCAGACAAGAGAGGGGTTGGAAGAAAATCTTGATGTTTTTTCCCATAGGTATTGTTCAATGACACAGCATTATCTGCCATCAGCCTTGTTTGTTCCTTATAGGCCTCCCAGAATGCTTCAAAACTATTAAAATCTTCTGGATCACCAGTGGCTTTCCAAAGGTGCTTATCCCCTGTAACTGTGGTCCGACCATTGTGAAGGGCCATGTACAGAATTGTATACATCATCATGAATATGGAAGAGCTTGCACTATAATCCCTTCCGGCACTCCCCAGCTCAACACAACCGATAACTGAATAATCACGGGCATGTTCAAGGGTTTCTCCCTGGTTGACAAGGGTCTTTATATTCTGAATATCATTGAAAAAAGCAGGAATAGCCTTATTGGTCAAAATCACCCGGCTGACTTCATTTCTATAGGTAATTGTATTTTTTTGGGGGTGAAACCGGGCATTTACATTGGGATCCTGAATCGGTAAAAGTTCGGTCACTTTCAATAAAACATAGGTCAGTTCATTGACTGCATCATTCCCATTCCTGTCCACACCACCAAGGGTAACCGCAGGCACCGCACCTGCCCCGCCGAACAGTTTTTCCGCAGCCTGGGGCACAAGGTTTACATTATCGGCAAGCTTCAGCCACAGGGAGCCTGAAATATTAAAGACCTCTTCTATGGTGAAAATACCATCCCCAAAGACCCTGATAAA
>DAOWDR010000684.1 GCA_030638935.1 Desulfobacteraceae bacterium
AGCCGTGGAGAAACAAACTGTCTTTTACATATCCGGGATGGCCCTTGGGATAATTAAGTCGGTTTAATCTAAGGGCGGCAAGGGAATCCATGCCCCCGGACATTACCATACCAGTCCTGGGGGGGCTCAAAACTGACGGATTTTCCCGGGTTTTGGCCTCAATTTTTATGGGGGAATACCTGCATTCTTTCGGCCGCAACCTTGTCCCATGGGACAGGATATTCATGGCCACACCTACCCCTTCTTTAAGAAACGGGCAGATCTCCTGTTCAATAAAAATTCTTTTTTCGCCCAGATGAAGGGCTGGCAAAAGGCAGCCCACCAGAAAGGCATCCGGGTTGGCCTCAAATCCCTTGGCAAATGAAAGGGGGGTTTTAATATACACACTTTGTTCAGGCCGGGGGCAGTCTTCAAAGATCACCCTGGCTTCGGCTGTAACAAATTCTGAATCCCGGGTCAGATTAAAATCAATAATTTTCATTGGCTTTTTTTCTTATTTCCATTGGGTTAGTTTTCGTCGTTATCATTTTCTGTCAATTTTAGTTGGGGTGATGGAGGTGACATAATCAATAATCTGGCAGGAAATATCCTTTCCCGTTGCTGCCTCCAGCCCCTTGAACCCTGGAGAGTAATTTACTTCAACCACAAGGGGACCACCTTTTTCCACCATCATGTCCACCCCGGCGATTTCAAGACAGCAGGCCTTTGCTGCGGCAAGGGCCAGGTCTACCAGTCCCTTTGGCGGATCTATGGCTATTGCCCTGCCATTTTGGTGGATATTGGCCCTGAAATCCCCGGGGGATGGCTCAAGTGCCATGGTGCCGGCCAGGCGTCCGCCAATCACCAGAAACCGCAAATCCTGTCGGCCATCCGGTGTTATAAATTGCTGAACCAACATACCCTTCAAAGGATTAAGATGGGTGTCAAGAAATTTTTCTGCCTGGATCCGGGTCTCAATCTTTACCACCCCGTCTCCGCCCATGCCGTCCACTTGTTTGGCAATAACCGGGAACCCTCCCAGGTGTTCAACAGCTTTAAAAAAACAATTTTTCCGGGTAATAAAACAGGAATTGGGAACCGGTATCCCGGCAGCCCCCAGGGTCTGGAGGGTCAAAAACTGATTTTTTGCAATGGTCACCCCCTCAATCTTATTGACCAAGGGAATTTTCATCCCCATGAAATGGCGGAGAAGGACAAACCCGTATTCCCCCATGGGTGATCCCTGCCGGGGCAGTATTACATCTGGAACCGGACCTGAGATATCCACTGAAAAGCCAGGAGAACCGGATTTCTCCATATCCATGGCACAAATAATTTCATAGGGATTGATCAGCAGGATCTTGTGACCTAAATGGTTTGCCGCCTCCAAAAAACGTTTATTTGGATGAAAATCAAACCCATTAACAGTCATTATTCCGATGATCATTTGCCCTTATCCCCTTTCTATATCCACTGAATTGTCAATCATAACCTCGGGCATCCACACCCCCATTTCCTTGTTTAGTTTTTCACTAAAATAGGTTAAAATTTTTTTTGTATTGTTCCGAAGGGCAATTTTCTGGGTGGCCAGATTATCCTCGCCGATAATGGAAAACACCTTGTAGTCTTTTGCCCTTTTGGTCAGACCTTCCAATAATTTTGCCCCCACCCCCATGGCACGGTACTCAGGTCTGACAGAGGTATATCCCCTTTCCACAAAATTGACAAAATCAACACCTGTCATCTGTTGGAGACGTTTTATAAAAGCCTTCCTGGGGTGCTTTAAACTGGAATTTCCAATGATCACCCCGTTTTCCATGGCATAGCCTATCAGATAGGCTTTTTCAAGATTGGATCTGACATAGGTGATGTCCACTGATCCACCCGCTTCCACCATTTTACAAATCTCATCAAGGACCCCTGGGGGAAGGTCTTTTGGTGATTGATAAAAAAAAGTCATTTGGCTTCCAAGGGAAATAATTGAATTATTTGTCAGGTCTGCCCTAAGGCAAGCCAATGATTTTTTGGTTAATTTACTCAAATAAACCAGCAAGTAGATAGGATCTCCAAGAAGGTTCCAAAAGGGAATCCCCGGCAAAGGGGCAACCTTGGCATAGTCCATGAACTTAGACAAAATATTCTTGGCAGCTTCCTCTTGGATCAAATCCTGACCTATCCCCTGGTTTGTATCCTGATCTGTATTTTGGAAGGAATGGACAATATTAGGGCTGTTAACAATAAATTTTGCCGGGGCACTGCCGCCTTGACCCTTGTTACCCTGTTCCCTGAACAGATCCCGGCCGATTAGATGATTCCATATACCTATCTTGGATGCCTTCCACAATATCTTTTCAGAAAGATTGCTGTCCCCTTCCCAAAGGATCAGTCTAAGCCCGGATGAGAAAAGGTCAGACAATTTGTTTTCATTTCCCGAAATGGACTCTTCCATAGGAATCTGAATACTGAAAAACACATGGGCTTGTTTTATTGAAAGCCAATGGGCCAGCCGGTATATCCCCGTAAAAAATTGACCTCCCTTTGCCTGGTCCGGTGCTTCTTCACCGGCAGGCACCCTGCCCCCATCGGACTCACCTGAACTATATGCAAATACAAACCCCTGGACACCCAGATTGCGAACCTGGTCTTCCAGAAACTCTGATAACAGAATAGAATCTTTGAAAAACAATGGATGAACCAAAACCACTTTTTCAGGAATCAAATACTGATCCAGGTGCATCCCCCTGAAATCCGGCAAAATATTTTGAGGGTCAATATTTGTCCCATGGGCCTTATTCAAAAAATCAATCAATGGGACCAGTCCTTTCCGGCCCTGGTTAAGGATGAGATGATCAAAGTATTGGGGATCCAGAAAATCCAATCTTATTTTTGTCATTGCCAGCACCTGGACCCCGGGATATCCGGATTTAATATATTTGGCCATTGTCTGTGCTGCAAC
>DAOWDR010000579.1 GCA_030638935.1 Desulfobacteraceae bacterium
AACGGATCAGCCATGGTCAGTTTTAATGCCGATCCCGGGGGAGGTATGAAAAATGCAGAATCCCGGGGGATTATTCTTGAAATCCAGAGAATGTCCACGGAAGACGGGCCAGGGCTGCGAACCACTGTTTTTTTGAAGGGATGTCCCTTGAAATGCAGATGGTGCCACAATCCGGAAAGCATTCCCATGTATCCCCAGCTTGTTTGGAACAAGGTGGGTTGTATAGGGTGTGGTATCTGTGTGGAAACCTGCTCCCGGGGTGCCCTTACAACCAAATTGTCAGGTGTTGTCATCAACAGGGAAGAATGTGAAGGATGCGGGGATTGTGCCAGGGAATGCCCCTCTCTTTCCATGGTGCTTTTAGGGGAGAAATGGCGGGCAAATGATCTTGTGAATGAACTTTCCAGGGACCAGGCATATTTTTCAAATTCAAATGGAGGGGTCACCCTTTCCGGGGGGGAAGCCACCTTGCAGCAGGATTTTACCTTTGATCTTTTAAAGGGGTTGAAGGGGCGAAGGATTCATACGGCCCTTGATACCTGCGGGATGTGTTCTTTTAAAGTTTTGGAAAAATTTTTGCCGTGGACGGATCTGCTTCTCTTTGATATCAAGGAAATTGATGACAAGCTCCATGAAAAATTCACCGACTCCTCCAATGGGAGAATCCTTGGGAACCTGAAAAAACTGGCTGATATACTAAAGAGCACCAAAACCGATCTCTGGATTAGAACTCCCATTATCCCCGATGCCACTGACCGGGAAACCAATATAAAAGGAATCGGCGAGTTTATTGTAAATCATATGAAAGGTATGGTTTCCCGGTGGGAGCTTTGTGCTTTTAATAATTTAGGGAAAGAAAAATATACCCGGTTGGGTGAAAAATGGGCATATGAAAATGCATTGCCCATGGAAAGAAAAAAAATGGAAGCCTTGTACAATGTTGCACTAAGGTCGGGTGTGGATAAAGATATCGTTTTCTGGAGCGGTTCTGTCCGATCCTAACAAGGAGATGGTTATAACAGAAGTTTGAGTATCGTAAAAAGCCTAAAATTTTTATGGGAGAACAGATGAAAATAAAAACTAAATTTAATGCATTTGATATTGAAAAGACTGCCCCCCTTGAAAAGATCGGGATTATTGCCACCCAGAACCCGGAAGGCCGGCCCCATATCACCTTTATTAATTCCCTGATGGCACTAAATGACACCACCATGACCCTGGGTCAGTTTATACGGGGAAACAGCAAGTATTTTATGCAGAAAAATCCCAAGGTTTCATTTTTCATTCTGTCTGTTCATACAAAAAAAATATGGACGGGAAAAATTTTGTGGACAAAGAAGCTGTCCCAGGGTGCTGAACTGGAAATGTACAAGGAAAAACCCCTGCAAAGGTATAACTCTTATTTTCCCATCCATATTGTCCATTATTTTGATCTGGTTGAAACCACCCCGGCCTCGGGGCTCCCCATTTTTAATATGATCCGCTCCACCCTCATGACTCTTATGGCCCGGGCCGGTGCAAAAAACCGGTCAGGCAAAATGCGGCCGACACCCCCGGTACTCAAGCCCTATGGGGAAAGATTGTTCAAAAGTCCTTTTACCATGAAGTTTTTGTCATTCACGGGTGATGATGGATTTCCCTGTTTAATTTCCTTTGTCCAGTGCATGACCATGGATTCCAGGAGAATTGTTTTTCATGCTAAATCCCTGGGGGAACACCAGCAGCAGATCAAGGCAAATATGGAAATTGCAGTGTTCTGTTTAAAAACCACCCTTGAATCTGTCCTTGTGCGGGGAAAATTTGCAGGCTTTAAAAGCATATACGGAATAAAAACAGGGTTGATTGATATAGACTGGGTATATAATTCCATGCCCCCGCATTCAGATCAGATTTATCCGGAAAAGGCTTTAAGCCTGGTGACCTCATTTGAATAGAGGATAGGGTCACCACTTCTTAGAATGCCGGGTCAGCAGATATCTCCAATGATTTGGAAGTTATAGAAAAATTTATTGACAGTCTACCACCGTGTGGTATGATACTTGATCTTCTTTTCATACAGACAGTTTTCTATTAACTCATTCATTCCGTGGGAGGATTTTATCATGAGAAAAGTTTTAATCCTTGGTGCAGGTGCCGGAGGGACCATTGTGGCCAACATGCTTCGTAATGAAGTACCAGAATCCGAATTAGAGATTACCATTATTGACAGGGATGAGCGCCACCACTACCAGGCAGGCTATCTGTTTATACCCTTTGGTATCTATTCGCCCCATGATGTCATCAAGGCCAAAAAGGGGTTTATCCCCCAGGGGGTTGAATTTGTCGTGGATTATATTGTTAAAATTGACCCTGAAAATCGTCGGGTTGAAACCCGGCAGGGAAAATATGAGTATGACTGGCTTGTCATTTCGACGGGATGCGATATCGCCCCCGAGGAAATAGAGGGTATGAACGATGCCTGGCGAACCGATGTCTTTGATTTTTATACCCTGGAAGGTGCTGTTGCCCTGGCTAAAAAACTGAAGTATTTTAACTCGGGCAAGGTTGTCCTGAACATTGCAGAAGTCCCCTATAAGTGTCCCATCGCCCCTTTGGAATTTGTGTTTATGGCAGATTGGTTTTTCCAGGTGAACGGGGTCAGGGACAAGGTGGACCTTGAGTTTGTAACCCCCCTTGATAATGTGTTTACCAAACCGGTTGCCGCCAATGTTCTGGCCGAATTTGCCGCAAAAAAAAATATTAAGGTAACCCCTAATTTTGATATTGCCCAGGTCAATGCCAATGAAAAAACAATTGAATCCCATAAAGGAGACAAGGTGGGCTATGATCTTTTGGTTGCCATCCCGCCCAACATGGGAAATCAAATGCTCATCGATTCGGATATCAGTGACCCTGTGGGATTTGTTCCCACGGACAACCACACTTTGAAGGCGGAGAATTTTGACAGGATTTTTGTCATCGGCGACACCACTAATGTGCCGACTTCCAAGGCCGGATCAGTTGCACATTACATGGCCTATACCCTGGTTGATAACATTGTCAGGGAAATGGACGGCCATAAAGCCCTTCCAAAATTTGATGGCCATGCCACCTGCTTTTTGGCCTCTGGTTTTGAAAAGGCCATTCTTTTGGATTTTAGTTATGATGTGGAGCCGTTGCCGGGCAAGTTTCCCTTCCCGGGCATGGGACCCTTCAGCCTGTTGAAAGAGAGCCTGAGCAATTATTGGGGGAAAATGATGTTCAGGTGGGTTTATTGGAACCTGATGATGAAGGGGCTTGATCTTCCCCTGGAACCCCAGATGAATATTGCCGGAAAAGTTCGCCAACAAGCTTAGGAGGTGGGTCATGACAAATGAAGAAAAAATTCTTGAGCGCCTGGAGCGACTTGAGGAAAAAATAACCCCCATTGCAGAATCGGCTGCATCCATAAAAGAGTTGAGGGGAGAGCTTGCACCCCGGGTGAATGAAGCGGTACAGGCTCTGATTGTGGGCCTGGCTGATGTTGAGGCTGATTTTCAATTGGAAAAACTGATTTACCTGTGCAAAAAAGTCATGCGGAATATGGACAACTTCAGTTTTGCCCTTGATATGCTCCACAGTGTCATAGATCTGGCCGTGAATGCAGAACCTTTATTAAAATCAACCGTTCCCCAGATCATCAGCTTTCTGGATGATTTGGAACAGAAACATGTATTTAAAATGTTGAGTATCGTCCTGGATGTAATAAAAAATATAACCAATAAATATACTCCGGAGGAAATAGAACAAATTAGTCAGGGTCTTGGAAAACTGGTGGATTCCCTGGCTAATCTGACTGATCCCAAAGCCGTTGACATGTTGGAAAAGGCTTCAAAAATTCCGGCAGCCATCAGACTGGAAGAGTCAAAACCTGCAGGACCCTTTTCCATGCTCATGGCCATGAACGATCAGGACATAAAGCAGGGTCTTGGGGTGTTGCTTGAATTGACCAAGGGGCTCTCAACATTGAAAAATTAACCTCGCCATTGGGGAAGAATATAACAGGAACTTGCTGGGTTGGCCCTAAAGGGCTGGTTTATCCCAGCGAGTTCCTTTGTTTTAACACTTCTGGAAAAGAATTCTTTTCAAATTTTCAAAATTTTATTAATAATCAGTATCTTTGGGATGAACTGAATCTGAAATTAACAGGGCGGTGAGAGATGGGAAAAATTGATTTTAGTGGAAGGGTGGCAATCGTAACCGGTGCAGGGCAAGGTATCGGGCGAAGGTATGCCCTGGAACTTGGGAGCAGGGGCGCAAAAGTTGTTGTCAACGATCTGGGCGTTACCCTGGATGGTTCAGGGTCTGACAGCTCCGCCGCAGACAAGGTGGTTGAAGAGATTGTCAGGGCCGGTGGCCGGGCAATTGCCAATTATGATTCCGTGGCCACCATGGCAGGTGGAAAAAATATTGTAGGAACCGCTGTTGACACCTATGGTAAAGCGGATATCCTGATTAATAATGCCGGTATTGTCAGGGATAAGTCATTCATGAAAATGACCGAGGATGAGTGGGACATGGTCATAAATGTTCATCTGAAAGGTGCCTTTTGCGTGACACAGCCTGCCGTTAAGGCAATGAAGGAAAATAATTACGGAAGAATTGTTTTTACTGCATCCACATCCGGGCTCTACGGTAATTTTGGCCAAACCAATTATGGTGCAGCAAAGATGGGGCTGGTGGGCATTATGAATACCCTGAAACTGGAAGTGTCAAAATATGATATTAAGATAAATACCATTGCCCCCACTGCCTGGTCCAGAATGACAGCCGATATTTTTCCACCGGAATTTGAAGATAAAATGAATCCCCAGTTCAATGAGCCCATGGCGCTTTATCTTTGTTCCGGGGAAAATACATCATCCGGACATATTTATGCCACGGGCGCAGGATGGTACGGGCGGACGGCCATTGTTTCAGGAGACGGTCTTTGCCTGGGCAATGGAAAAAGACCTATTTCGGTTGAAGAAATCAGGGATAATTTTGAAAAAATTTCCGATGTGAAAAATAAGCGGGAACATGAAAGTGCACTGGGAATGTTTGAATACATGGGACCCCTGTTAAGTTAATTAAAAATAATATTTAGGAAAAATATGCTTAAAATAGGAAAATATAATGAGTTGGTTGTGGAAAGCCGGGTTGAATTCGGGCTGTATTTAGATTCCGACCAAGGGCGGATTCTGCTTCCCCAAAAATATGTTTCAAACGGTTTAGAGGTAGGGGATACCCTTGAGGTGTTTGTATATACCGATTCTGAAGACCGCCTTGTTGCAACGACTTTAAAGCCAAAGGGAGTTGTTGGAGATTTTGTTTTCCTTGAAGCAAAAGATATTGCATCATTTGGGACATTTATGGACTGGGGGCTTGAAAAAGACTTGCTGGTACCCAAAAGTGAGCAGCAGGACAGGATGGTTCCCCCCAAAAAATACCTTGTAAAGATCTGCTTTGATGAGGTGACAGGCAGGGTTTTCGGCACCACAAAAATCTCTGTGAATTGCGATAAAAATACCCGGGATCTCAGGGCGGGGCAGAAAGTAGATCTTCTCATCCACTCCCTCACCGCCCTTGGTATCATGGCCGTGGTAAATAATCGATACTTTGGTATGCTATACAAAAGCGAGACCTATCAGGACCTGTCCGTGGGAGACAGGTGCACCGGGTATATCATGCGGCTTCGCGAGGATAAGAAAATTGACCTCACCTTAAAAGAGCCTGGTTATAGTTCTGTAAAAGGCTCGGGAGAAACCATTGTAAATATTTTAAATAAAGCAGGTGGTTTTATACCCTGCCATGATAAGAGTTCGCCCCAAGAGATTAAAAATATTTTTTCCATGAGTAAAAAAGAATTTAAAAGAGCCGTAGGCGGCTTGTTTAAAGAAGGGGTCCTGGAGTTGAACGAAAACGGAATCAGGCTTAAACAAGGTAAAAAACCAAAAAAAGTTAATCCATGGAATTCTAAATCATAAAAATGTTTCAAAAAAACAGAGCCGCAAAACCACAGCTTGCCAGGTGCAAACAAATTATCACGGGGATTTTTGAACAACCCCCCATTGATAACGGCGGTATCATCCATGACGGAAATACCATACTTGGGGTCGGCCCGTATAACCAGATGAAAAAAGAGTGTTCAGGTACAATTATCGATCTTGGGGGAGTGACCATTGTGCCTGGGCTTGTAAATGCCCATTGCCACCTGAAATTATCTAAGCTTGAGGGTAAAACCACCCCTGGTCAGGGCTTTGTATCCTGGCTTTTGAGTATGCTGGCAAATGATTACAGACAGACAGATTATGATGCCGTTGAAAAGGCAGTGATGGTCGCCAGGGACCAGGGCATCTGCTGTTTTGGTGATATCCTGACAACCATGGATACCAAAATCGCCGACATCCTCACAAAATACAGGGTTTACCATATCTGCTTTTGCGAAGCCTTTGGATTTTTACCCATTGATGATGAATGCGCCATTCCCTATGGAAAAAGTGAATACGGGGCCATTGCAGGCGCAGGCCATGCCCTGCATACCACCAGCCCAGATGTTTTACAGGAGATAAAAAAACAGGATCAAAAAAAAGGCCTGCCCTTTTCAATTCATATGTCTGAGCATGAAGATGAAACAGGTATGCTCATGGGGGAGAAAACCCAATTTTACAAGTTGCTGGAAGAAAATAATATGCTGGGAAGCAAATATTTTCCGCCCATGAAAACACCTGTTGAATATGGACAGGACCTGGGGCTTCTGGACAGGAACACCCTGGCTGTGCATTGTGTCCAGGTGACGGACAATGATATTGAAATTCTTGCCAAAACCTGCACAAATGTATGTTTATGCCCTCGCAGCAATGCATTTATCGGTGTGGGCCGGGCCCCCTGGGAAAAGATACTTTCCGCAGGGATTTGTGTCAGTCTGGGAACAGACAGCATTGCATCCAACCATGATCTGAA
>DAOWDR010000479.1 GCA_030638935.1 Desulfobacteraceae bacterium
GATTTCAGGTAATTGCCATATTGGCACAGGGAGGCCACACACTTACAGGAAATATCCAGGGAGTCATGGACCGGTATATCATAGTGGCGCAGCAGATCCAGGGCCCGGGATTCGTGGGAACTATAAAGGGAGTGGACAAGAATCGGTTTTTTTCTCTTTTTTACCATGGCCCCGAATCTATGGGCCGCCGCCTCTTCCCCAATGGCCAGGCTTTTATCAAACCTGATGCCGTATCCGCCAAAAAGTCCCACCACAAGTATTCCGCCAACATTGGGATCCTGTATTATGATCTTTACACAATCGGCAAACAAACTGGGATCAGAGTCTGTTCCCCCTGCCACATCAACCGGATTGACAACCGATGCTGCTTCAGGCAAAATCGCCCTTAATTTATCTTTGGTTTTATCGGATAATTCCGGCATGTTAATCCCATGATCAGACAAGAGATCTGCTGCAATGGTGGCATGTCCCCCGCCATCTGCAAGAACGGCAATGGAATTATTTTTAATTGGGGGCTGGCTTGAAAGGGTTTCTGCCACTGGAAACAGTTCATCGGAATTTTCGATCACAACAATGCCCGCTCTTTCAAAAGCTGCCTTTGCCACCTCACTCACCCCTGCCAGGGATCCGGTATGGGATCCTGCAGACTTTTTACCCGTGGCCGACCGCCCGCTTTTTAAGAGGACAATGGGTTTTTTAATGCTTGTTTTATAGGCTTCCTGTAAGAATTCGCGCCCCTCGCTCATGCCCTCGACATACATGAGAATCACTTTTGTGTCCGGATCATTTCTGAAAAATTCAAGATATTCGTGGAACTTAATGTCGGATTCATTGCCAACGCCGACATAGTAGGTAAACCCTTCATGCTTGCGGATGGTGGCTTCGGTGATAAGTGTCAGAGCCATGTTCCCACTTTGGCAGAGCAGGGCGATATTACCCAGGGGGGCGTTCTGGATTCCCACAAGGTTCATATTTGTTTTAAGGTTGATCATGCCCGAGGTGTTGGGCCCGATGAACCGGATTCCATTCTCTTGTGCCGCCTTGACAACCGCTTGCTCCAGCTCTTTGCCCTTGTCCCCCAATTCCCTGAAACCTCCGGCAATGATGACGGCTCCGGCAACATTCTTTTCCCCGCATCTTTTCAGGATATCCGGGATGGTCCTGGCAGGGGTAGTGATAAGGGCAAGGTCCACAGTCCCTTGAATATCCATAATATCTTTATAACAGGTGAGCCCCAGTATCCTGTCTTCTTTTGGGTTTACCGGATAAATCTCGCCTTCAAAACCATCTGCTAAAAGGGTTTTAATGGCCTGGTATCCCCGCTTGGTTTTATTTTTGGAGGCACCGATGATGGCAACGGATTTGGCGTTGAGCACTTTATCCAACATAATGGTTTCCTTTATTTTTTTCTCTGTTCAAAATCATCCAAAGAAAGCTCTCTTTCCTTGGTTGACACACAGGCCAGGCAGGCTTCAATCTCATAATCCATCAACGCCTCAAGGCTGCACTCGCCCTGGGCCATGAGAAAACCTTTTTTGATTAGCTTCAGGGAAAAAGAGGAATTTTCAACTATTTTTTTGGCCATGTCCATTGCCTCATCCATTAATTTGTCCAGGGGAACGGCGCGATTAACCAGCCCAATCCTTTCAGCTTCTTCTCCTGTAATATTTTCTGCAGTAAACAAAAGTTCCCTTGCCTTGCCCGGTCCGACCAGATCCTGTACCAGACGAAAGGCACCCCCTGTGACAGATGAGGTTACCCTTGCCTCGGGAGACCCGATAAGGGCCTCTTTGGCAGCAATCCTGATATCACAGGCCAGGGCAAGTTCATAGCCGGACCCAAGGGCATAACCGTTAATGGCGGCAATGGTGGGTTTTTCAAACCTTATGATTTTTCTGGAGGCTTCCTGCAGAGATTCAAGGTAACTCCTGTAATCTTCAATGCTTCTGCCCTTGGAATCCTTCAGATCAGCCCCTGTTGAAAATGCCCTGCCAACACCTGTGATGATCAGCGCTTTAATCGAATTGTCCTGTCTGACAATATCCAGGGCATCCTGGATTTCGATCCAGAGTTGTTGGTTCATTGCATTGAGCACCTTGGGACGATTTAATTTGATCAGCCCGATCTTGCCTGTTTTTTCGTAAATAATGGATTCGTAATTCATGGGATTAACCTCTTGCAAAAGGGGGTTAAAGGAAGTGAAAAATGATTGGTATAGATTAGGCCATGGGATTTGGGATTGCAAGGATATTCGGCCTGTATCCAGGGAAATATTATTTAAAGTAAAAATTGCAAACCAATTGATGTAAATGATCTGGTTCGCCAACACCGGCCTATGGGGCAAATTCTAACCGGTTTTAATAATTCCCTTACAATTTAGGTTGAGAAACCGGCAGAATTTGGGGGAGTTGTTTTTATTAGCCATTTTTTCTTTAACGCATCATTATACGAATTAACCATATTCCAGAAATATTGTGCTCCTGCAAGGTGCATTATCAAGTACACACTTTTTAAAATATATGTAAACTAAAAGACGCATCAATTGACCGATTTTTTCTTCTTACATCATCACTATATTGAAAATATTATATATTATCAGATAGTTAGCATGTGTTGGTTTTTTATATTTTCCAGGCACAAGGTTTGCAATTGTAAAAGCTAAATTGAAAATATTACTAATTTTTTTTGGAGGATGAAGTGAACAGAACTATTTTAACTCCCTTATTTGTTTTATCTGGCATTGCTGGAACTATTGCTTTAATGGCTGGAACAAATCTATTTGACCCGCTTATAAAATTTATCCACAGTGAAGCGCTCACACCACTTGAGGCTGGTACATGTTTATTTTTTACTATTGCAGGCTTTGCCGCAAGTTATTTTCTATTAAACACATTGTGCAGCTATTTTGTGCCCCTTTTAGACAAAAATCACAACAATTTGTAGCAAAAACAAAAATCACACAAATTTGTGTGTAAAAAATAGTAATAATTACTTTTAACGGCAAGCGTCAAAGGAGGACTAAATGCCAAACATTAAAAATCATATGCCGGTCATAATCATGGGCGGGTTACTACTTGTTTATGGACTCATTGTGCAAACAGGAGTCCTATTACCACTTATGAAGACTCTACATACCCATAAATCAATGGATTTGCAGGTGCTTTTATCTCTTATTCTCGGTGGATTAGCACTTGGCGGTGCCATCATCAATTCAGTTAAAAAACCGGGGAATTCCACTTTTGACCGTTTTTTTCTACAGCCGCTTGGTGGTATTGTCATGATAATGATCATGGCCATGGCCATCAGATGGTATGTGGAACCTCTTGTTAAACTTATGAGTGCTTCTTTAAAACCCATGCTGGGATTTAAAATATATAAGGTTTTAAATCTCAACTATGTTGTCCTGGGAATTCTTGCAGGAGTAGTTCTTACCAACTCCTACGGTATCCCAAAATTTGCCGAAGCAGGTGTTAAATGCGCCCGTTTTGTCTTGAAGATGGGTGTTATCATGCTTGGTGCCCGTTATTCATTTGCGGAACTTGCAAAACTCGGTGTTTACTCTGTCTGGCTCATCGGATTTTTTGTTCTGGGTACTGTTTTTCTGGTGCTATGGCTCGGAAATCTGTTTAAACAGCCAAAAACCATGACCGGCGTACTTGCAGCAGGTATGGGAGTGTGTGGTGTTTCAGCTACAGTTGCAGTTGCTCCTGTGGTTAAAGCCAAGAGTACTGAAATGGCATATACCATTGGTACCATTCTATCTTTTGGAATTATCTGCATGTTTGTTTTTCCGACAATTGGTAAGCTTGCCGGCATGAGTCCTGTACAATTTGGAGCATGGGCAGGAACCGGAATCCTGAATTCAGCCCAGGTTGCAGCAGCAGCCCTTGCATTTAATGCTGTTGATATTGAAACCCTTAAGGTGGCGGAAATTTTTAATATTACCCGGGTTCTTTTCCTTCCCGTAATTGTTGTCGTTCTGGCAACCTGGTTTGGAAAGGAGACAGGCCAGAAACTGAGTTTTAAATCTGTTGTCATTGATAAATTCCCTCTTTTTATCATTGGATTCTTAATCCTTTTTGGTATGTCCTCAATGGGTCTTTTTTCCCCTCCAAGCCATTATAAAGGCAAGTATATTGATGTCTCTTATAATGATCGTACCCAGGTAACGCCTGAAGAGTGGGAGACACTAAATGGCGCCATGACTGCCGGTAAGTTTTCAGCCCTTAACCAGACACAGTTTGCAGCAGTAGAAGATCTGATTAAACAAAGACAGATTGCAGGTAATTATGATGACCGAAATAATAAAAACGAATTTGATAAAGTTGGTCGTGCCCGCATGGCACAGCTTGAGGGCGTGCTTGCTGCAGTTAAAGCCAAACAGGTATCATTAGCCAAGGATGTAAAAAGTGCTATTGGACATGCGGTCAAACAGGTGCATAAAAAATCAAAAACCGTTGTAACCCTGACTGATTTCATGATTTGGTTTTTTGCTTTCGGGCTGATTGGTCTTGGTATGCAGATCACAAAGAAGTCAATTACCCAGGCAGGTGGCTGGCCCATCGTGATGGGTGTTATTTCAGGGGTCGTCAAGGCAACACTCTCTTTCTTTGTTGTCCTCTGGTTGGTAAAAGATGTTGTTTTGAATTAGTTTCCAAACAAGGAGTTGATTATGAATGATGATAAAAAAGATATAACAATTGAAACCGGTGATGCCGGCAAAGGAACTTCGGTGATTGCCGATGGTGCAAATACCGAAGAGCTGGAGGAACGAGCACTGTCAGTTTTTTCCAGTGAGCGCAATGAGGATATGACTGCGCTGGTTCTTTGCCTGATCACAACTTTTCTTGTTTTACTGTTCACCAAATGGATGGTGTAGTACAATAGTTATTAAGAAAAATTACCCAGTGTGCATGGCCGGTTCTATAACCGGCCATGCAATATTTATTTTTGAGTGAACCTTCAGAGGAGTGTCCTATGTTTAACCATGTTCTGCTCTGCACCCATGGCACTGAAGGTGCCAAAAAAGCAGAGGCTTTAATTTTTAAGCTGTTGGCTGATGATTCTGGTCTTAAAGTAAGTGTGCTTACGGTTCTTGATGAAGATTGGCGATCCATGACCGGTGATGACTGGCTTAACTCAAGCAAAACCCATACTGCCTTTCTTGACCATGTTGAGGCACAGGTTTCAGAAGAAATAGCCCAGGATTGGCAGAGGATCCACGACACTTATCCCTGTGCATCACAGGCGAATTTTCTACAGAGAACCGGATCCATTGAAAAAACAATCACTAAGGTTGCCAAAGAGGTTGGCAGCGACCTCATCGCCATCGGCCCCTATCGCAAGAGCAAAAAATTCTTTACTACTCATATGGAGAGAGGTCTGCGGGCCAGAATGCAAAATAAAACCTTTCATCCCCTTCTGCCATGTCCTCTTCTCATAGCGCCATAGCAGTGTCACCAAAAGGTGTCTCACAGGAATTCGACCTTGGTCTCCAGGTGCCGGCCGATTTTGATCTGCAATCGCTTTTTCCAAATGACCGCCTCTTTCGTCTTCACCCCCACTGGTTTGTAACTAATTTCAAACAGAATGATTCATCATTTTCAGTAAACATTAAAGATTATGCAACCCAGGAAAAATTTTCTCTTACAGGTGGTGTAGTCTATCCTGATACTGCCCATGAATTTATGCGTATCAAGTTGTCCGGCGGCCTTGAAAAAAAGATTATTTTTCTGGAACAAGATGGGACCTTGAAGGCCCAGATTATCTCCAACCATGATCCAGTGAATGATGATGATCCTCTTCTGCTCTGGATAAGAGGTATCAGGGAGTACATACGCCTCTTTCTGAAACAAACACCAGTCACTTTGTTTTTCCGTTTTTTGATGAACAGCATGGTGCTGAAGATGGATCCGTCCCAGCGGAAAATCAGCATGATGATAACAAAAATTACAGCTATAGAAGTTCTGGTGATAATTCTCATTGTGGTCGGCTATGTCTTCTTTGTCAAATAGGCAGTATAAGATACCGGCTGTTGGTGATTCTCTTGATATTTTTATACTGCGTTCCGAGTTGCACAAAGGGGCTATGGCCACTCTTTTTCAGGCCGAAGATCTGCTGTCCCGGCAAGAGGTTGTATTAAAAATTCCCAATTATGATATTCTAAACCAGCCTATTCTTTTATATCACTATCAGAATGAAGAGAGAATCAGTCGACTGCTTGATCATCCTGGAATTATACGCTTTATCCATAGGCAAAGAAGCAGGCAATACATTATCATGGAATATGTACATGGCCAGGATCTTCGATCCATGGTCGGCAGACATCATAGACTGGAATTAGACACTGCACTGACCCTGATGATTCATCTCAGTAAAGTGGTTTCCTATCTGCATGCACATGATATTGTTCATCTGGATCTGAAACCTGAAAATATTATCTGTCTCAAAGATTCCACTATCAAGGTGATTGATTTTGGTCTGGCCAGCTGCCGCCATCTTCCCGATCTTTTGTCCCATGATCTGAAAAATCCCCAGGGAACCCCCTGGTATATCGCACCGGAGCAGCTGCTTGGCCAGCGGACTGATCCCCGCTGTGACATCTACAGCATGGGCATGCTTTTTTACGAGATGTTAACCGGCCGGCTGCCTTGGCCTCGTTCCAGCAAAGTGCATGTTGCCCGCTGCCGCCTGCGCCATGAACCGACCCCCCCACGCCATTATAACCCTGAGATCCCCCCCCAGATCCAGGACATCATACTTCATGCCATTGCCCGGAACGCTGAAGATCGTTATTCTAATGCAGAGGATATGCTAAAAGATCTTGAATGCTGGCAGCAACGCCCCATCACGGCAGCCGGCAGAAACACCAAACAGTTTTCCCTGTGGAAGCGTATCTTTCCCGGCAAATCTGTACAGCTAAGCCATACGCAGCAAGATAGAGTAAAAGTTTCAGAAGGTAAACCACAGATTATTGGTGCTTTAATTGATTCTCCCGATATTGACAACATGTTGGTTGAGGTCAAAAAGCAGGCACTTATTCAATCCTCCGAAGTAACCCTGGTTCATGTTATTGAAGAGGAGAGCGACTCCCATGAAAGACGTTATGGTATTGCTGTTGAAGGTGAGAGGTTGATGACAGGATTGGAACTGGCTGTCCAGGTTTTGCGCCGCTTTTGCATTGATCCCAATATTCGCCTGGTTAAAGGAGAAGTGGTTGAGGTGCTGGAACGTATCAGCAGAGAAGTGGGTGCACAATTACTGATACTGGGTGTATCCAGAAAAAAGAGGGGATTATTGCGCAGTGCTTCAATACGGCATAGTTTGGAAAAGAGTAGTCCCTGTACGATTACTATTGCAAAAGAAGAACAATTCTCACCAGGAGCCAGCCTGGTTGACATGCAGCCGGATCAGTTGACCACCAGTCAGGTTCTTGCCTGTGATATTTTTCTGGTTGATCTCTGGTACGAACATTTGCATTATCATACCGATTTTATCTACCACAAGCTTCTTTATCCTGATCAGAGTTTTGATCTTAGTGAAGACAACTGCCGCTTCGGCCAATGGCTGAGTTCTCTTGAAGGCTCAAAAAAATGGCAGAAATTAACGTCACCACTTGCAATAATCCATCAGCAATTTCATCAGCTTGCTTACCGAATTGCTGAACTATGCAATCATGATCATGCCGGCGTTCAGAATCTCTATATCCAAGAATCGCTGCCTCTATCCCACAAACTGAAAAAAGAGTTGGGACGACTCTCTGAATTTCTTCGTGTTCATCTTGATATGAAACCACCCATAATATCTTTTTTGACAGACAAGACCTCTCCTTTCACCATGCCGGATTCACCCTGTTACGGTCCTTTGCTGCGTTCTTTTAACCTTGACCAGGATCTTGGCAGTTTGATTCAAAAAGAGAAAAACCATGCATCATATACCAGGTTTACAGAGGAAAAGTGAATGCGCCTCATGATCTTTTCAGATATCCACGGTAATCTTGAGGCTCTGGAGAGCATGCTGAGTGATGCTACAGATCGAAACATACACAGGCGCATCTGTCTTGGAGACATTGTGGGTTACGGACCCTATCCCAATGAATGTATTGATCTGGTGCGCAGTTTAAAAAACTGCCGCTGTCTTGCCGGGAACCATGATGTGGCTGCACTGTGGGAGACTTCACCCTATGGAATGTCATCGGAGGCCAAGGAGGCGATTCTCTGGACCATGGACCAGTTGAGCAAAGAGAACAAAAAATTTCTTGGGGAATTACCGGACAGCCTTGATATAGCAGATATGACCTTTGTACATGCCAACCCGTACAACCCGAGAGGCTGGCGTTATGTAATGGATCGCAAGTATGCTTTGCGCAGTTTTGCAGCCACCCGCTGCCGTCACCTTTTCATCGGTCACAGTCACCGCCCCCTTATAATCACAAGAAAGCATCTGCTGGCCATTGATCTTCAAACTATCGCAGGTTCAATGAAATACAGGATTAAAGATAAACGGCGCCGTATCATCAACTGTGGCAGTGTGGGCCAGCCAAGGGACAAAGATTCACGATCCTGCTATCTTATTTATGACAGCCGCAAGCAGCAGCTGGAGTTTTACCGGGTTTACTATAACATAGAAAAAACAGCCCAGGCTATTTTATCCACAGGGCTGCCGTCCCAGCCTGGAAAGCGGCTGCTTAAAGGTGTTTAAGGAATATGCTATGAAAACAAACAAACATGGGCAGGTATCAAATACCAATCTAAAAAAACGATTTTTTCTCTGGTCAGCCCTTATTCTAATTGG
Source organism: Desulfobacteraceae bacterium (assembly GCA_030638935.1). GTDB lineage: Bacteria > Desulfobacterota > Desulfobacteria > Desulfobacterales > Desulfobacteraceae > NBML01. The sequence continues at coordinate 8,794 of DAOWDR010000479.1, forward strand.
GGGCGGTCTGCTGTTGTCGGTACTCTCCTTCTGGAACACCCGCCGCCTGCTCATGGCCGAGGCCATGACCAAGTCTGAGGTTATCCTCAGGGAGGTAGAGTCCATACGTTCCTATGTCAAAGAGGAACTCAGACCGAAGATGTACGAGCTTCACGGTCAGGATACCTTTATTATTGAGGCAATGTCCACCACATATATCAGCACCACAATTATGGAACACTTTGCCGGGGCTATGCCCAACTATATTTACCGCCGTGTTTCATTAAATCCGCATAATCTGCGTAACCTGGCCGATCCCTTTGAAGAAAAGATGTTTGACTGGTTTGAAGATGATTCCAATAGATCTTTCTGGCAGGGTGTGATGAAGAAAAATGGAGAGGCTTTTTTTATCTCCATGGTTCCCGATTACTTTTCCAAAGAGTGTATCCGCTGCCATGGCAAAGTGGAAGATGCACCACAGACTCTGATAGATCGATACGGCAAAGTCGGCGGGTTCAGATTTAAGGTTGGAGATCTGGCAGGCATAAACTCGGTGGCCGTCCCTGTTTCAGCATCACTGCGTGAAGCATGGAAGGGGAGTCTTATAATTTTTGGTATCACCCTGAGTTCAAGCGTTGTCCTGCTGTGGCTTTTGAACCTGCTCTTCCAGAGATTGGTTATCGAGCGTCTTGGCGTGATGCTGTCACTTGTGGGTGAAAAGAAAAAAGCGAGCAGTGTCCTTGGTCCCGGCGATGAGCTTGATTTACTGCAGGCCTCCCTTGGTTCTCTTAGAAGCTATGTTCATTCAGCCCGCCAGGGTTCTGCTCTCCAGCCCAACTTTATCGGTGACTACGTTGTTACCCAACCCATTGCTGCCGGGGCCATGTCCTGGCTGTACAGCGGATATGCAGCTAAATCCAATGATAAAATAACTCTTAAAATAGGTTTTGATGAAGTACTGCAAAACCCGTTATATAAATCCTGTCTTGAAACAGAACTACACCTCTTTAAAACCGTGTCACACCCCTGCCTGCCAAAATTCAGGGAGCGAATAGGAGATGTGCTGATACTGGACGATGTTCAAGGTAAAAGTTTTATCTCTCTTCTCAAAAAAGGCCATTTGGACGACCAGCTGCTGCTTCCCATTTTTTCTCAGTTGTGTGACCTATTGGCATCTCTCCATGCCACAGGTATTGTCCACCACGATCTGCGGCCGCACATCCTTATGCTGGACTCAAAACAGCAGCTTCTCCTTATTGATATGGGGCTTGCATCAAGTGATCTTAAGCCGGATCCC
>DAOWDR010000610.1 GCA_030638935.1 Desulfobacteraceae bacterium
GGAGTCATGCGCCGCAACCCGGACACCAAATGGAAGCGAACCCTAAAGGATATTTTACGGCTTTCTGCCCAACAGAAAAAAATGCTTAATGCAGCGGCAAATCTTGTCAAACCCGGGGGAATACTGGTATATGCTGTCTGCTCCTGCGAACCAGAAGAAAATAAACAGGTGATAGAGGCCTTTTTACAAAAAAGAAAAGACTATCATCTGGACACAAACATGAACGTGATTGGCCCACTTTCTAACTCCAAGCTCAAAACCTCCGGCCATTTTTTTAAAACATATCCAGATGACCATCATATGGACGGCTTTTTTGCCGCCCGGCTAAAAAGGGTTGAGAAAAAACTGTGAAATCATTTATAAAATATGGTTTTGTTTTTTGTTTAGCCTTTCTCATTGCCGGGGCTGTTGCTTATTTTGGAGTCAGTCTCTTTACCAAAAGTGCCAAAGAGATTATTCTTCCCGAGCTTAAGGGAAAAAATATTATATATGTATTGGAAACACTCACCCATCTGGGTCTCAACCCAAAGCTCCACGGCACCCGGTATGATGACATTATTCCCAAATACGGCGTGACTTTTCAGGATCCTCCCCCGGGCACCACCATCAAAAAAGGCAGGGATGTGGTTATCTACATTTCCAAGGGCCACAAGGAAAATATAATTCCTGATTTGCGACAAGTCCCTTTAAAACATGCCCTTTTGATCCTTGAAAAAAAAGAATTCAAACCAGGTACCATCTCCTATGTTCACTCTAACAGCACAGGAAAAGGCCAAATTATTGCCCAATATCCTCCTGCCTTTTCCAGGGTAAAAAGCAATTCCCTTTGCAGTTTTCTGGTAAGCCTCGGGCCTGAACCCATGGCACAGGTGATGCCCAACCTTACCGGGCTTGGTCTGAATACCGCCGTGAACCTGCTTGGAAACCAGCATCTCATGGTTTCTAAAATACGGTCAAAAGTAAATCCAAATATTGCACAGGGTCTAATTCTGGCCCAAACTCCTGAATTTGGTAAGCCGGTATTTCCCCTAACCCCCATTGAATTGATTGCCAATAACACCAGGGACGGCCTGGAGATGGAACCCAAAGATTTAAGGGGTGTGATCCTGGTATCACATCCATTGGGCCCTGGATTTTTAAAAAGACATGTCAGAGTGGAAACCGATTTGCTTGGATTTCCCCTTGACCTGTTCAATGAATATTTTAAGCCGGGAAAAGATATTAATATATTGATTCCTGCCGGAATTAAAACTACAATAAAAGTTTTTGTTGATCATGAACTTGTAAAAACAAGAATCATTGATCCCTGGAAACAGGACAATGATACAGGAGAACTATTATGGGAATAATTGCCCCGTCAATACTATCGGCCGATTTTACCATCCTTGGGGAAGAACTTGCCAGGGTTGAAAAAGCCGGTGCCGACTGGATCCATATTGATGTCATGGATGGCCAGTTTGTGCCGAATATCAGCTATGGCCCCATTATTGTGGAGGCATGCAAAAAAGTAACACAACTTAAATTAGATGTTCATTTAATGATTGAAACACCGGATCTTATTATTCCCGAGTTTGCAAGGGCAGGAGCCGATTATATATCGGTCCACGCAGAAGCCTGTCCTCATCTTCACAGAAGCCTTCAACTCATTAAAAGTTTTAATGTCAAGGCCGGGGTTGCCTTAAACCCAGCCACTCCCCTGTCATCCATTGAATGGATCATTGACCAGCTTGATTTTGTCCTCATAATGAGCGTCAATCCAGGGTTTGGAGGCCAAAAATTTATTAATTCCAGTATTGACAAGATTGCCGCCCTGTCCCAAATGCTTACTCAAAAAGGTTCCAAGGCCATCATCCAGGTGGACGGAGGGGTCAATTTCGACACTATTTCTAAAGCCCATGGGGCAGGTGCCACTTCATTTGTGGCTGGTTCCGCCATTTTCAACACTCCTGATTACAAGGAAACAATTCTGGCCTTGAGACAGGCAATGTAAAGGTAAAAAATGAACAAGCATATCATCACTGTCCTGGGAAAGGACAGACCCGGAATTATTTCCCGGATAACCACTATTTTGTACGAAGGTAACTGCAATCTGGAAAATGTTAATCAGATGATCCTGCAAAACCAATTTGCCGGATTTCGTGTCGGCCACTGAATTGTCCTCCACCCTTCCGCGCAAGTGAA
>DAOWDR010000504.1 GCA_030638935.1 Desulfobacteraceae bacterium
GGCTCAGGCCCGCCAGGAGCCATGCAACGCCAGGCGACCCAAGGATACTGTGTCCAAGGATACTACGGATGTGCGCGCGGGATGGTCGAAAGTGGGCCCGTCCGGTGACGACCGGGGAGCGTGCCCGGACCAGGGCCCTGGTTTTATCTTTTGTAATTATCTTTACTCCCTCTGCCATTAAGCTGTCGCCTCTTTATTAGGGCCGGATACGGCCTTTTATCATCTGATTTTTCACAAACTCTAACCGAAAATAGGTGGTTTTAATACATAAGATTCAATATTTCACGTTTTTTTCACATTTTTTTCACATTGGGTTCATGGCCCCTTGTTTAAACTTGCAACAATTGAAAAGGAGATAAGATGAAAAATAAAGGAAAAATAACCATCCGGCTTTCCATAAAGGCTATGCTCATGGCTGTTGTCTGTTTTATGGTGATCGCCTCGGGTATTACCGGCATGTCCCTTCTTGGGGCATCCAAACAGGGACCGGCCCAAAAAGAGATCTTGAAAAAAAGCCTGTCCGTGGCCACCATACCAGTGGTCAAACAGGATGCCGCTGTTCCAGTCATCGGATACGGCCAGGCCTTTCCTGTCCACCTCATGGAAATCAGCCCCCAGGTATCGGGTACAATCCTGGAAAAAGATGAAACCCTTGACCAGGGTGGAAGGGTAGAGCAGGGGGAAGTCCTGTTTAAGCTGGATGCAACTGATTTTAAAATTGAGGCTGAAAAAGCCGCCATAAACATCAAGCTCCGGAAAAATCAGGTGGCCCAACTGCAGGTCTCCCATGAAAAGGACCAGGGAAGGCTGGCTGCAGTAATTCAAAACACCCTGCTGTCAAAGGCCGGGTTTTCCCGGCTCAAAAATTTATACGATAAAGATCGGGTGGGAACCCTTTCCGGTGTGGAACAGGCAGAACAAAGCTATAATTCACTTCTGGACACCCAAAGAAACCTGGAAAAAGCCATTGCCCTGTATCCCCTCCAGATTAGCGAAGCCCAAAATGAGATTGCCCAGGCTCGATCCGATCTGAAAACCGCCCAATTAAATGTAAAAAGATGTGTGATTACAGCTCCTTTCTCCGGTCGGATCAAGGAAGAGTCCATTGAAGTTGGAACCTATATCACCCTTGGGACCACCGCCCTGACCCTGGCCGATGACAGAATGATTGAAATCCAGGTTCCCCTGAGCGACAAAGAGGCCTTTGAAAAACTGGGACTAAGAAAAGACACAAAAAGCCAGGCATTGTCTTCAAATTTAAAAAAAATAGACTGCCGGGTGGAAACAATGACCGGAAAAATATTTGCCAGTGTTCCGGGAATTGTTCACAGGACTGTTAAGTATGACCCGGATTCCCGAACCCTTTACCTGGCTGTCCGGATAAATCGGGAAAAGCTTGCCCATACCCGTGATGCCATCCCCGTGATGGACGGCATGTTCTGCAAAGTATCCATACGGGGTAAACCTGTACAGGATGCGGTCAGGATTCCCGGATCAGCCCTTAATCCGGACAATACCGTTTATCTTGCCAGGAACAACCGCCTTACAACACTTCCCGTCGTCCAGATCATGGAAGAGGGGGACGACCTTTATATTTCAGGAAATTTTAAAACCCTGGACCAGATCATCACCACCCCTTTATCAAATCCCATTGAAAATAGTTTGCTGGACATTTCAAACGCCTTCAACCTATCCCAAGGCCCCTCAGAATCAACAAAACATGTCATCCATCCAGGAAAAATCCCATGAAAACTCTTTTGATCGCCTTTGCCCAAAACAAAGTCTTTGCCAATCTTCTCATGGTGACCTTTCTCATGGCCGGCATCCTCTCCGCCACGGTCATGGTCAGGGAAGACATGCCGGATACCCCCGGGCAGCGATGTATTGAGAAGCCATATGTACACCCTGCGTAAAAAAATTGACAAACCCTTTGACCAGGCCATGATCGAAACGATTCACGGCATTGGCTTCAGGCTGAAGGAGACGGGAAAATGAAATTTTACCAGAGCATCCGTTTCAGGATCATCGCCTCTATCCTGATATCCATCTCTCTGCTCGTAATCCTCAACGCCGGGATCACCTTTTTTGTCGTGGGAAAAAATCTTTCCAGACTTGTGGATAGCCTGCTGGCCACAGAGGTGGATTATTTTCTCTACCAATATGACCAGGACAGGACCACCCCACTCCCCCATTCCAAGTATATTAAGGGCTTCAAAGGGATTGATAGGGTACCCCCGCATTTCAAAGAGGCGGTAAAGGAATTGCCCCCGGGTATCCATTTTATCCATGAGCAGAAAAGTAAACCCCCCATCCATATTGCGGTCATGGAATTACCCGATACCAAGACCCCCTATTATATGTTTTTCCATGCCAGGGAATTCTTGACGGAAAGCAAATACCTTGACCCCAGACACTTATTATTGATATCCCTGGCTCTCTTTCTCATCCCGAGCATGA
>DAOWDR010000255.1 GCA_030638935.1 Desulfobacteraceae bacterium
AAGACCCTTACCATTGATGCCGATTTTGTTACAAAACAGTTGATGGATATTGTTGAAGACCAGGATTTAAGCAGGTATATCCTATGACCAACACCGTTGCAGACATATTGATCGAGGCCCTTCCCTATATTCAGAATTTTTCCACCAAGACCGTTGTGATCAAATATGGCGGCCATGCCATGGTGGATGAAGGGTTGAAACGGGATTTTGCCAATGATATTACCCTGTTAAAATATATCGGGATCAAACCTGTGGTGGTCCACGGCGGTGGTCCCCAGATTAACAAGGTGCTGGATGCCATGGGCATAACCACAACTTTTATCCGGGGTATGCGCTACACCGATGATGCCACCATGGATGTGGTGGAAATGGTGCTGGGCGGAAAAGTGAACAAGGATATCGTGGCCAGGATCAACCGGGAAGGCGGGAACGCCGTGGGTCTTACCGGAAAGGACGGGGGGCTTATCACTGCTGAGAAAATGAAGATTTACCTCCAGGAAGACGAAAGCAAACCACCGGAGATCATTGATCCGGGCATGGTGGGGAGTGTTACACAGGTCAATCCTGCAATTTTACATACCATGACCGATAACGGATTTATTCCCATTATTGCACCGGTAGGCATTGGGAAAAATGGTGAAACCTATAACATCAATGCCGATTTGGTGGCCTCGAAAATTGCTTCCGCCCTAAATGCCGAACGCCTTATCCTGGTGACCGATGTGGACGGAGTCCTTGATTCTGATCAGAAACTGATTTCTTCCATTACCGACAGGGAAATTGCTGAGCAGATTGCCGATGGCCGTATCAAAGGGGGGATGATCCCCAAGGTGGAATGTGCCCTTGATGCCCTGAAAAACGGTGTGCAAAAATCCCACATCATCAATGGCAAAACACCCCATGCTGTTCTGCTGGAGCTGTTCACGGATTCAGGAATAGGAACCCAGGTGTTTGTGGGATAATTAAAGGATCAATCAATATAAAGAATTAAGGCGATACTATGAATTCTATCAATAAAACCAATGAGTTTGTCTTCCAAACCTATCTTCGCCGGGGAAAGGCATTTGTACGGGGGGAGGGGAGCACCCTCATTGATGAAGAGGGAAAAGCCTATACTGATTTTTTAGCCGGCATTGCAGTCTGTAATCTGGGGCATTGCCATCCTAAAATTACCCGGGCCATTGAAAATCAGGCCAAAACCCTGGTCCATGTGTCCAACCTTTTTTATACCGCCCCCCAGGCCGACCTTGCGGCGGCTCTTGTGGAAAAAAGCTTTGCAGACCGGGCCTTTTTTGCCAATTCCGGAGCAGAAGCCAATGAGGCTGCCATAAAACTAGCCCGGCGTTATTTTCAGTCAAAGGGAAATAAGAATCGATATAGGATTATCACCATGGAGCAATCCTTCCATGGCAGGACCATGGCCACTTTATCGGCAACGGGTCAGGACAAGATCAAGGAGGGTTTCGCTCCCCTGCTCCAGGGATTTGTCCATGTTCCCTTCAACGATATTGATGCGCTCAGGCAGGCATTGGATGAAACCGTGTGTGCCGTGATGATGGAGCCAATCCAGGGAGAGGGCGGGGTGATCCCGGCTGATCCTTCATACCTGGCAAAGGTTCGCACCCTTTGTGATGAAACAGGAACCCTGCTCATATTTGATGAAATCCAGACCGGCATGGGCCGGTGCGGAACATTGTTCGCCCATGAACTCTATGGGGTTACCCCGGATATCATGACCCTTGCAAAGGCGCTTGCCAACGGGATTCCCATTGGTGCCATGGTGGCCACAAAGGATGCTGCCAAAGGATTTGATTTTGGCAGCCATGCCACCACCTTTGGGGGAACCCCCCTTGCCACGGCTGCTGCCCTGGAAGTGGTGAAAATTATTTCCGATAAGGACTTTCTTGAAGCAGTGAATGAAAAAGGTGATTATTTTCGCCAAAAGTTAACTGAGCTCAAGGAAAAACACAGTATGATTCTTGATGTAAGAGGCAGGGGACTGCTGGTGGGAATGGAAATTGACATTGATAAAGTTAAGGATAAGGATGCAGGATTCTTTGTGGCAAATTGTTTTAAAAAAGGCTTTATTATTAACGGAATTCAGGATAAAATTCTTAGATTTGCACCACCCTTAATTATTGAAAAAACTGAAATAGACGGACTTGTGGCTGTTTTGGACAGCCTGTTTTAGGCCATTTTATAGTAATAGGAGACCCAGATTGAAAAAAGATTTATTATCATTGCTGGACCTTGAAAAAGGTGATTTTCAACATCTTTTCAAACGGGCCATACAGCTTAAGGAGAGGTATTCAAAGGGTATTTTTGATTCCCTATTGACAGGCAAAACTCTTGGGTTGATTTTTGATAAAAAATCCACCCGGACCAGGATTGCCTTTGAAACGGCCATGATCCAGCTGGGCGGGCATCCCATTTATATGAGCACTCAGGACACACAGATTTCAAGAAATGAACCTGCCAAGGACACGGCCAGGGTTTTATCCCGGTATATAGACTGTTTGGCCATGAGAACCTTTGATCATGAACTGGTTGAAGAGTTTGCCCAAAGCTCCAGCATTCCAGTGATCAATGCCCTGACAGATTCATTCCACCCCTGCCAGATTTTAAGCGACATCATGACCATTATCCAACACAAGGGCGGTTATGAAAATGTGAAGATTGCCTGGGTGGGCGACGGCAACAATGTGGCCAATTCCTGGGTGAATGCCGCCAGTGTGCTGGGGCTCAATCTGAGACTTGCCTGCCCCGACGGCCATTCCATTCGCCGGGATATTATTGCCAATGCCGGAGCAGATACCATGGACAATATTGTATTTACAAATGACCCTAAAGAGGCCGTTAAAAATGCAGATGTAGTCTACACCGATGTATGGGCCAGTATGGGTGAAGAAGCACAATTGGAAGGGCGTCTTAGGGCCTTTGAAGGCTTCCAGGTGAATCATGAACTATTGTCCCATGCCAAATCCGATGTATTGGTTCTCCATTGTCTGCCGGCACACAGGGGGGAAGAAATTTCTGAACAAGTCCTTGAGGCAGAAGGGGCAGCGTTCTGGGACCAGGCTGAGAACAAACGGCATATGCACAAAGCCATTTTGGAAAGTTTGATTTTGGCTTAATTCTGGTTTGATTGTTAAAAAAAAAAAATTAAGAACTCAAAATTTAGAAAGACAGGTATCCAATGAGTGAAAAACTTTGGGGAGGACGGTTTTCCCAGGCAACAGACAAGCTGGTTGAAAAATTTAATGCATCCATTGACGTGGATAAAAGGCTTTATGCCAGTGATATTACCGGCAGCATTGCCCATTTAAAAATGATGGCAAATGAATCCATCATACCTGAGGATGAGGCCGAGGCCCTGATTAAAGGGCTTGGCCGTGTGAAATCCAAGATTGAAAAGGACGAAATCTTGTTCACCGACAGCCTGGAGGACATTCACATGCATGTGGAGGATGCCCTGGGCAAAGAAAGTGGGGATCTGGCAAAAAAACTTCATACCGGACGAAGCCGCAATGACCAGGTTGCCCTTGATATCAGGATCTACCTCAAGGAAGAAACCTTAAATATCATCCAGATGCTGAAAAATTTTCAGAAGGCTCTGGTGGCCATGGCCGGAAAACACCTGGATGTGGTCATGCCGGGCTACACCCATATGCAGCGTGCCCAGCCAGTTCTGTTTTCCCATCATCTCATGGCCTACTATGAAATGATCAAACGGGATGTCCAGCGATTTGAGGAGAGTCTTAAACGTGTGGATGTAATGCCCCTTGGTGCCGCAGCCCTTGCCGGCACCACCTATCCTTTGAACCGGGAGTACACAAGGCAGGTGCTTGACTTTGGAAAAGTGTCTGAAAACAGTATTGATTCCGTGTCAGACCGGGATTTTGTCATGGAATTTATTTCCCATGCCAGTATCTGCATGATTCATTTGTCGCGGCTTTCTGAAGAACTGATCCTCTGGTCATCTTCTGAATTTTCCTTTATTACTATTTCCGACGCCTTTACCACAGGTTCCAGTATCATGCCCCAGAAGAAGAATCCGGATGTGGCAGAGCTTGTGAGGGGCAAAACAGGGCGGGTAGTAGGAAATCTTGTGTCCATTCTTACCACGATGAAATCTTTGCCCATGGCTTATAATAAGGATATGCAGGAGGACAAGGAACCGCTGTTTGATACCATAGATACACTGAAAATCTGTACAGAGGTTTATACACGGATGCTGCCTAATATTGAGGTCCACACAGACAGGATGAAAAATGCCTGCAAGCAGGGATTTTTAAATGCCACTGATTTTGCCGATTATTTGGTGAACCGTGGCATGGCTTTCAGGCAGGCCCATTCCGTTGCCGGAAAAGCTGTGGCCTTTGCCCTGGCTAACAATAAAGAACTGGATGAGTTAACCCTGGATGAACTACAATCCTTCAGCGATTTGATTGAAGGGGATATCTATCATTTTATCAGCCTTGACCAAATGATTTCTCGCCGCATATCATACGGGGGAACAAGCTTTGATAATGTTGCACTCGCAGTGGAAAAAGCCGAAAAGGAGCTTAACTAGTCATGGAATTTTACAAAAAACAATTTTTTCTCCTGGTGTTTCTTTTTTTGATAGTATCGTTTCTGGCACCGTCCTGCGGCAAAAAAGGGCCGCCATTGGCACCAATCAAGGAGGGCAATGTTTTGGCAGCTCCTGAAAATGTTGCATACACCCTGGAAGGAAACCAGGTAACACTGACATGGACCCATACCATTGATCCGGTCAATGCAAAACTTGCACCCGAGGCATTTAATGTTTATATGGCCACCAAAGATTTGGATGGCTGCGAAGGCTGTCCCTTTGTCTTTGAATCGGTAGGGGTGATCCCCATGCCGGATATGGTTTATCGAAGATCCCTGGAAACAGGGCTTCTCTATTACTTCAGGGTGCAGGCCATTGGAAAAAATGAGATGAAAAGCGGTTATTCCAAAACACGCTATATAGATTTTGGAAAATGATGGAACCAAAGTTTACAGCCTTTTTGAGTATCGGCTCAAATAAAGGGGGAAAAAAAGAAAACCTAAACCAGGCCATTGATTGTCTTAACCAACACAAAATGATCAGGGTTATTGAGGTCTCTTCTTTTTACAGGACACAACCCCAGAATTTTGAAGACCAGGACTGGTTTATAAATGCAGCCTTAAAAATTGAAACCCCTGCTGAACCTGAAGGGTTGCTGGATATTTTAAAACTAATTGAACACTCCCTTGATAAAGAAGGAAAGTCCTTTAGATTTGGACCAAGGATTATTGATCTGGATATTATTTTTTATCAAAACTTGATACTTAAAACAGATCGTCTTGAAATTCCCCATCCCAGGATGCAGGAACGGTGCTTTGTGCTGAGACCCATGTGTGATATAGAAGCAAAAATAATTCATCCGGTGTTAAATAAAACCATGGAACAATTGTTAAAGAAAATAGAAAAACAAAAAAGCCAGGAGGTCATCCTTCTGGACTAAGGAGGCGTGCATGAAATTTTTTATTGATACAGCCAATATCGATCAGATCAAAGATGCCAGCAACATGGGGATGGTGGATGGGGTTACCACCAATCCCTCCTTGATTGCCAAAGAAGAAGGTGAGTTCAAGGAGATCATCGCCAATATATGCAAGATCGTACAGGGCCCTGTGAGCGCCGAGGTCATCAGTCTTGAGTATGAGGGCATGGTTACAGAGGCACGGGAGCTTGCTAAAATAGCCGATAATATTGCCGTTAAGATTCCCATGACCGTGGAAGGCCTAAAAGCTGTAAAAACTCTGTCCAACGAAGGCATAAAAACCAATGTCACCCTTGTTTTTTCTGCCTTGCAGGCATTGATGGCTGCAAAGGCCGGTGCCACATACGTATCCCCTTTTGTAGGACGCATCGATGATCTGGCCCAGGAAGGCATGGACCTGGTTGAAGAGATTGTTCAGATCTATGCAAATTATGATTTTGATACCCAGATAATTGTGGCCAGTGTGAGAAACCCGTTGCATGTTTTAAATTCTGCTTTGATTGGGGCTGACATCGCAACCATCCCCCATGGGGTCTTAAAAAAGCTTGCAGCCCATCATATGACCGATAAGGGTATTGATGCATTTATGGCGGACTGGAACAAAAAAATGGATGATAAATGATGACCTGGTCACAAAAAATAAAAGAAGTGGTCTTAACCCCTAATTTTATGACTCTTTCCAGAATTGTAGCCGTACCAATCATTGTGGTGCTCCTGATGTCAGAATCCAGGATTACTACCTTTATCGCAGCAGTCCTATTTTCCCTGGCATCCATCACAGACTATTTTGACGGATATCTGGCAAGGACCCTGGGCCTTGTAACAAAACTTGGTAAGATTCTGGATCCCCTTGCCGATAAACTGCTGGTTTCTTCCACCTTGGTGATGTTGGTATCCCTTGGGTTTATGCCGGGCTGGATTGCCTGTGTGATAATCGGCAGGGAATTGGCTGTAACAGGATTGCGGTGTGTGCTTATTGAAAACAAACAGGATGTGGCAGCCTCCTGGTTGGGGAAGTATAAGGTTGGCTTTCAGATAGCAGCCATCATACCCTTGACCCTGCATTATTCCTATTTGGGGATCAATTTTAATGCCATTGGGGGCCTTTTCCTCTATGGAGCACTCCTGTTCACGATTTGGTCGGGCTTTGATTATTTTATAAAGGCAAGAAAATTTTTATTTTGATCAATTTCTTATTGACAAAATAGGGGCATCCAGATATAAATCTCTTCTGTTTGCTGAGCGGGAATAACTCAGTGGTAGAGTGCGACCTTGCCAAGGTCGAAGTCGCGGGTTCAACTCCCGTTTCCCGCTCCATACAAAAGGCGGCTTGGCCAAGTGGTAAGGCATCGGCCTGCAAAGCCGACATTCTCCAGTTCAAATCTGGAAGCCGCCTCCATAGTAAATTCAAGGGTCTTGAGAGTTTCTCAGGTCCCTTTTTTTTATGCGAAAATCATTACTCCCCACACTATTCCCCACAAAGTTCAATGTTTTTAGAATACATTGAACATTTCAAACCCCAAGAGCAATAGCTTTAAAACATACAAAAGGCATTCCAGGGACAAAGGAAATTAAAGGAGAGGGCTCCGGACATGCGCTTGTTCTACTCTTTATAGTATAATAAAATTTTGGTGCATTACATCTGCCCAATGATTTTTTTTGCTTCATCTGCTCCGTTAAAGTCATTTTGGAGTTCCAGGGCTTTTTCCAAGAATTTTTTAGCATTTGTATAGTCCCATTTTTTATTGTAGGCAAGCCCGAGGTGATAATGGAAAACAGGATTTTTCGGTTCTATTTCAAGGCAGTTTTTAAACTCTAGTATGGCAGAGTCATACAATTGTTTTTTATAATAAACCCAACCCAGGGTGTCCATGATGGCCGGCACCTCTCCTCCTGTTTCCTTGGCCTTCCGGGCCAGTTCAAGTGCAGTATCCATCTCTCTGTTCTGCTGGGCATAGAGGAAGGCCAGGTTGTTCATGGCAGGAATGTATTCAGGGTTTATGGCCAGGGCTTTTTTATAATGGTCTTCTGCAAGTGCCGACTCTCCCTTTTTTTCGTAAAGGGTGCCTATAAAACTATGGGGTCCGGCCTGGTCCGGCCTGTTTTCAATGAGATCCTTGTAAATTTGAAGTTCTTTTTCCTCCTTTTTTTCAGAACGGTAAATTTTTGCCAGGGCAAGATAGGGCTGAATAAATTGGGGATTTTTTTCAATGGCAAGTTTCAAGGTTTTTTTGGCCGGTTCAACCTCTTGTGTTACCAGTAAAAGATTGCTCTTCAGGTTTAATATG
>DAOWDR010000011.1 GCA_030638935.1 Desulfobacteraceae bacterium
GTCCTTGATTTTGACTGGGACGGTCTGATCCCCGCTCTATTGTCCGGCAAAGCCGATATCCTGGCCGCCGACATGACACCTACTTTGAAACGGGCGCTAAAAATTTCTTTTGCTGAGCCCTGGATTGAAGTACAGCCCTGTATTTTTACCACTACAAACGCTAAGTTCCAAACCCTTGAAGATGTGAATAAACCAGAGGTTACAGTAGGAGTTCTTTTGGGTTCCACCGGTGAAACCATTGCCAAAAAATACCTGACCAAAGCCAAGATTAAATCTTATAAGGGCGGTGGCAGAATGGTCGTCCAGGCGCTATTGGCCGGACATGTGGATGCCGGTGTAAATGATGATTTGGCGGTTCTCACGGTTCTTCCTGACTATCCGCCCAACTCTGTTCGTCTTTTAGACAAACGTTTGGGCCTGGGTAAGGATCCCCTTTCTTTTGCCGTCCGTCATGATTCTGTAAATCTTTTGCAGTGGGTCAACCTGTACTTTGGAACCGTCCGCTCCAATGGCGAATATGATAAAAATATTTCATATTGGCTTGAAGGAACTGAGTGGAAAAAAGATCATTAGAAAGTAAATAAAATCAAATGATGGTGTGCATCTTTTATTTTGGGTGCACACCCATAACAAAGAATGGATAATACCATGCTGACTGATTTTAATTTCAGAGTTATATGGGAATATCTGCCCCTGTTTCTAACCGGGGTCAGGGCTACATTTTTCATTGCCGCCATATCCATCGCCCTTGCCCTTGTAACCGGAATAATTGCCTGTGCATGCAGGATTTCTGGCATCAAGATTTTAAAGTACCCTGCCATTATGTATATTGAGCTTATCCGGTCCACCCCTCTTCTGGTCCAGATATATTTTCTTTATTTCGGGCTTCCTACTTTGGGACTGAGAATCCCTGAACTACAGACAGGAATCCTGGCTCTGATTCTCAATTCAGGGGCTTATGTTGCAGAGGTTATCCGGGCAGGAATAAACTCTGTGGACGAAGGTCATGTCGAGGCCGGGATCTCCTCTGGATTGAATTATGTACAGAGAATGCGGTTTATTATTCTTCCCCAGGCCCTGGGTGTTACCATTCCACCTCTGTTAGGTCAAAATGTTGTTCTTGTTAAAGACTCGGCCCTGCTATCATTGATATCTGTCATGGAATTAACCCGGTGCGGTCAGACAATGACATCGGAGCGGTTCATGCCTGCGGAAGCATTTTTAACAGTGGCTTTTTTCTATATGTGCATTTATTTTTGCTTAAAAGCTTTGGCAGACTGGTCCCAGAAAAAATTGATTTTCAGGGAGGTCTATTAATTATGATGGCATTTTATTTTGACCAACTAGTGGAAATCTTTCCGTTTTTTTTAAAAGGGTTATGGATGACCAGTAAGATCGCTTTTATCAGTCTTGTTTCATGTACATTGATCGGCTTGGTTCTGGGTGTTTTCAGATCCAGTGATAGTATTATTTTAAGACGTCTTGTCGGAGTTTATGTCGCCTTTGTAAGAGGGACTCCCTTTGTGGTCCAGATTTTTATCATTTTTTTCATCTTCCCGGAATGGGGGCTTCAATTGGAAGCATTTCCGGCAGCTCTTCTGGCAATGGCCATCATGGGCTCTGCCTTTATCTGTGAAATTGTTGCAGGCGGAATAGCCGCCATTCCCAGGGGCCAATGGGAGGCAGCGATTTCCTCCGGACTTACCCGGTTCCAGCAGCTTCGCCTTGTCATTATACCCCAGGCCATGAAAGTAATTTTACCCCCTTTGGTAGGCCAATACGTCCTGTTGATTAAAGACACCTCTGTTGTATCGGTAATCGGTGTCATGGACCTGACCCGGGTGGGTTGGGTGACCGTGGTAAGGATTCCCGAGGGACTCATGGTATTTTCACTGGTTGGAGCTCTCTATTTTATGATTTCATATCCTCTGATCCTGCTGTCCAATTATTTGGAACGAAGAATGGCTGCTTAATAATACGGAAGGACTTAAAAAAACATGATTGAATTTAAAAATGTGAATAAATGGTTTGGAAAGCTCCATGTGTTGAATGATATCAACCTTGCAATACCTAAAGGCGAAGTGTTGGTAATCTGCGGTCCCAGCGGTTCCGGTAAGTCTACCCTTATTCGGTGCATCAATCGGCTCGAACCCATTCAGAAAGGTGAAATTATCGTTAACAAGGTTCCTGTCCATGACAATTCCACCAACCTGACTCAACTTCGGGCAGACATTGGATTTGTCTTCCAGCAATTTCATCTTTATCCCCACATGACTGTATTAGAAAACATAATGCTGGCATCCGTGAATGTGAAAAAAATTGCCAAAGCCGAAGCTGAAAGAATTGCCATGGAAAAACTGGAACAGGTGGGGCTGACTGAGAAATCAGGTGCATATCCGGCCCAGCTGTCCGGCGGTCAGCAGCAGCGTGTTGCCATTGCCAGGGGACTTGCAATGTCTCCTGAAATCATGTTGTTTGATGAGCCCACCTCAGCACTGGATCCGGAGATGATAGGTGAGGTTCTAGATGTTATGGTTAATCTGGTATCCGAGGGCATGACCATGTGTGTGGTCACCCATGAAATGGGATTTGCCAAAAAAGTGGCTGACAGGGTTCTTTTTATGGATGAAGGAGCGATTGTTGAAACCGGCACACCCAATGAGTTTTTTGACAACCCGAAAACTGACCGTGCTGCCAGTTTTATCAGCATGATCCTGACCCATTAATCCAATGTAAACAGATTCAGGGGGCGTTATGAAGCTTGATAAATTGCCAAAATTTAATCTGGCGCAATTTCCAACACCCATCCATTATCTTGAGACCCTGACAAAGACCTGCCAGGGACCTTCCATTTATATGAAACGGGACGATCTTACCTCCCTGGGAATGGGGGGAAATAAAACCAGAAAGCTGGAATTTCTCATTGGCCAGGCCCTGGCCAATGGGGCCGACACCCTGGTGACTGCCGGGGGTATCCAATCCAATCATTGCCGTCTCACGGCAGCGGCAGCATGCAAGGCAGGTCTTGCCTGTGATCTGGTTTTAAACGGTACAGAGCCCGAAGTTCCCAACGGGAATTTGCTCCTGGACATGATTTTTAAAGCCCGGGTTCATTATTGCGACAGAGAGAACAGGGATGTACAGCTCCTCCAGGTGGCAGACGACTTGGCTGCCAGGGGGAAAAAGCCCTTTGTCATACCCGTGGGCGGATCAAACGCCATTGGATCAGTGGGTTATGTAAATGCCATGGTTGAGCTTGGGGAGCAGCTTCCCTCCATGGACCTGAAACCCGATGCCATTGTTTTTGCCTCAAGTTCAGGAGGTACCCAGGCAGGACTTAGCCTTGGGGCAAGGTTGATCGGTTTTTCAGGGGAGATCCTGGGCATCAGCATTGACCAGACTAAAACAGGGGAGGATTCCTTTTTGCCGGTTCTGGAAGAAATTGCCAATGAAACCGCCCAAAGAATCGGCATTGACATGGCCCTCACGGAGGCAGATTTTTCACTCAATTGTGATTATCTGGGGGCGGGATATGCCCAGCCGGGAGACCTGGAATTCAATGCCATCAAGGCGCTTGCCCAAAACGAAGGAATTCTTTTGGGACCTGTTTATACGGCCAGGGCCATGGGCGGCCTTTTGGATTTGATCCAAAGGAACCTCTTTACAAAAGACCAGTCTGTATTGTTCTGGCACACCGGCGGCACACCTGAATTGTTTGCCTGGGCAGACAGGTTTTGAAAAATTTTCAACCCGGTTTTATTTATTATCAAGAAGTTCTCGTACTAAAATTATAAGGTCCTGATTTGCGACTGGTTTTTGAATGTATTTGCGAATACCCAGTTCAGTTGCCCTGGCTTCAGAGATTTTTTCACTATAACCGGTGCAAAGTATAATGGGAAGATCCTGCTTTATTTCAATAACTTTAGTTGCAAGTATGTCTCCGGTTATTCCGGGCATTGTCATGTCGGTTATCATTAAGTCAAATTGATCCGGGTTTTTTTCAAACGCTTTAAGCGCAGTTTCACCGTTTTTAAATGGGTAGACATCATATCCGTATTTTTCTAAAAACTCCTTAAAAATCAACCGAATGGATTCTTCATCATCAACAAACA
>DAOWDR010000076.1 GCA_030638935.1 Desulfobacteraceae bacterium
AATCCCTGGATTTCCTTGCCGGTCTTAAACTATGTGCTCCATTGCCAGGGAGTTCCTCTGACGGGTAAATGGGTGCCCTTTAGGGAACTTGAAAATGCCAGGGAAATGAACGGACTTTTTGTCCAAAGATCGGAAAAACCATTGAAGAAAATTGCAGACGCCTATCCCAACCTCTTCAAAGACCTGATCCTGATTTTTAACGGGAAAAAAGTAGATAACCATTATGAATCAGATATTTCCCTTGTGCTTTATCCTTTGCCCAAGCTGCCCTTGCTTGTATGCTATTGGAAACCCGAAGACGGAATGGCATCGGACCTGCATCTGTTTTTCGATTCAAGTGCAACAATGAACGGAGGGATTGATTCTCTTTTCGGTCTTTCCGCAGGCATTGTCAGGATGTTTGAAAAGATGGCAATCACCCACGGGGTGAAGGAAGATTAACGATCTGCCGGGACAATTCTTTTTGGACTGCCAGCCCGATTTTCTCAATGGTATAGGGTTTTTTGAGATACTGGCCAGCACCTAATTCCAGAGCTGTTTCAACCTTGTGGCTCTGGGAAAAACCACTTGCTATGATTGCTTTCTGGTCTGGTTTGAATTTACGGATCAGGCGAAAGGTTTCAAGGCCGTCAATGCCGGGATCCATTATCATATCCAAAAGTAAAAGATCTGCCTGATTTGATTCCAGATATTGGATTGCCTCTTCCCCGCTGGCAACGGAGATGGCCTCGTATCCCAGCCTTTTAAGGAGAATTCTTGCAATCTGTCGCTGTCCCGGCACATCGTCGACAATGAGTATTTTTTCTTTGTTCCCCATTAAATCATCCAGACGGGTCTCATCGGAGCAGCCTTCAATCCTGTCAGTGGTTATTGGAAAATATAGGTCGAACCTGGTTCCTGAATTTGGATGGGATACAAGGTCAATATAGGCACCATGATCCTGGACGGTTCCCCATACAACGGCCATGCCAAGTCCTGTGCCGCTTCTTCCCATTACTTTTTTTGTGAAAAAGGGTTCAAAAATACGTTTTAAGTCCTCGGGGTCAATCCCTGTGCCCTGGTCTTCAACAGAGAGAATAACATAGTCTCCCGGCTGGACCCGGTCATATCCTTTCACGGGTTTGTCCAGATTGCGGTTGGCAGTAGAAATTTTGATCCTTCCGCCGTCAAGCTGGGCCTCTGCCGCATTGGATATAAGATTCATGATGGTCTTCTGAAGGTGGATGGCAGACCCCTTTAAAAAGGGAAACTTGGCAGACAGGTTTGTTTCCACAATTACATGGGGATGAAAGGACAGAATTTTTTCATATTCCGGTGTTTTTAAAAATTCTTCAGCAATTTTATTGAGGTCAACAACTTCCCGGGTAACAACCCCCCGTCTTGCCAGTGTCAAAAGGTCCTGGACAATTTCCGTGGCCCTGAGTCCCGAGGCATGGATGATACCCAGGGAATTGGCCATGGGGCTGTTTTCCGGCAGATCCATTAAAAGGAGTTCCGGATAGGTGACAATGCCGGACAGAACATTATTGAGATCATGGGCTACCCCTCCGGCCAGCATGCCCAGTGCTTCCATTTTCCGGGACCGGTTCAGGCGTTCTTCAAGATTTTTTTCTTTTTTTACCATGGCCTTTTGTTCAGTAATATCCCTGAAAATACCAATGATTCTTTCTGGTTTTTTATTTTCATCCAGCAGGAGCCTGGCATTGATGGAGCAGGTTCGAATTTGTCCGTTCTTATCAAAAAGATTGATTTCATGGTCATGGATATTGCCGGCGGCAATCAATAGTTCCAACATTTTTTTTCTTTTGCCCGGTGTTTGGTAAATAGAGTAAATGGACTGCCCCTTCAATTCTTTTTGGGAATAGGAAGAAATTTGCTCAACCGAAGGGCTGATCTCTAAAATTATGCCCTCCAGGGTGGTTTCAAAATAGACATCCAGGATGTTCTCAAATATCTGGCGGTGTTTTTTATCCGAGATTGCAAGTTCCTGCAATGATTTGTGGAGACCGTTTAATATGGTGGTAACCGAGAGGGTGGCAAGGATGTTCAGCAACATGAAATTAAAACAGATCACCACCCATTTTTCCAAAGGATTTGCCGAGACCAGATGCCAGGCTTTGAAGTTGAACCGGGAGAGAATATCCGTGATATTGAGATGGATTAAGATGCCAATTCCTATAATGGTGATCCCATTGATAACCAGAGCCCAGGAGGCTGGTCTGGAGCCCAGCAGCACCCCGGTCAGGATGGGGAAGAAAAACAGCCAGACCGGGCCTGCCCCAAAGGGTCCCAGGGTAATGATCAGGATCATTCCCAGAAAATATGAAATTACGGGAACACTCATCGCCCTGGAGGTATAGGAAAGGCCTGGCTTAAGGAAAAGGCCCAGGATAATGCAGTAAATCAGGACATCTGCGATTGCCACCAGCCATAATTTTTCTTTGATGGATAGGGCCACACTGGGGATACAGGTAATAAATCCCAGCACCGCACAGACCAGAAGCAGGTTTAAAAGGACTTTTTCCTGCCAGAAACGTATTCCGTCTTGGGGGGTAAGTTTCCTGGGGGTTGTAAGGGTGGAAATAAGAGTTTTTATTTTATTCATTATTTTGGTTTATTCCTTGTGGTCACAAAAAAATAACCCCACAGTATCTGTGTCCGGCATTTGATGGAATACTATGGCGATGTAGTGAATTAGGTAATCATAGCATTATGTTTTGGAAATTTCTATCCCATTCATATTAAAATTTTCCTGAAAGCCTGGAAAACCAGATGCTTAGATTTTGGGTTCGGCTTGAACTTAATTGTGAAGGATGGTAAGCAGGACCTGGAATAATTATCTGCTTTATTGGGTTATAAAAGTGAGCATACCATGAATAAAAATGTGTTTCTTCTCCCTGGTCAAGGCTCTCAATATTATCAGATGGGTGCCGGACTGTATAAAAATGAGGAAGGATTCAAGGCCTATATGGATGAGCTGGACCGGCTTGTCCAAATCCAAATCAACAGATCCATTGTGGATATTCTTTACAATGAAAACAGGGAAAAAAGTCAGGCGTTTACCCAGACCCTTTACACCCATCCTGCAATCTTCATGGTGGAATGTTGTCTTGCCAAAACCCTGATGGATGCCGGTATCATTCTCCCAATATTTATCCGGCATTTGAATCCTGTAACCACAACTTTCAGATCAGCCCCTTGAAGGTTCCGAAAATTGATATCATTTCATGTTTGACAGGGGAAAAACTGGTCTCCTTTGACCAAGGCTATCTTGGGGAAATTGCCAAAAAACCTGTGCAATTTCCCCGGGCATTGGCCTTCCTCGGCCGGATGGGGGGGGGATTATAATTGTATTGATTTAGGCCCTGCCGGCACCTATGCCGGTTTTACCCGCCAGAACAAGGTGCCGGGTGAAAATTTTAAAATTTTTCGAATAATGACACCCTTTGGGAATGAACTGGGTAAGTTTGA
>DAOWDR010000336.1 GCA_030638935.1 Desulfobacteraceae bacterium
AATCCCTGGACCGGTATCGCTGATTGTCATTTTGAGATATTTACCTGGGGCCAGATCAACAAAACTCTTTATCTCTCCTGCTTCAAGCGTTGTCATCTCAATGTTGACTTCCAGAATACCGCCTGTATCCTCCATTGCCTGGGAAGCATTGATGCAAAGATTCATCAATATTTGATTAATCTGAACCGGATCAGCAAAAATCGTTATATCTGCATCCGGCAAATGTTTACGGATGTCTATAGTGGTTGGGATGGTTGATCTCAAAAACTTGAGAGCATCCTTAATAACGGTTACAGCGCCTATTGGTTTTAGTCCCGTGTCTGTTTTTCGACTGAAATTGAGGAGTTGTTTGACAATACCAGCTGCCCTGAGACTGGCAGATTTGATCTCTTCGAGGTTTGTATGCACAGGGTTCCATGTTGGGATATCTTCAAGTGCAAGTTCTGCATTTCCAGAAATCATGTAAAGTAAGTTATTAAAATCATGGGCAATGCCTCCTGCCAGTGTGCCGATTGATTCCATCTTTCGTGATTGCTGTAGTTGAGCTTCAATGTCCTTGATTTCGGTAATGTCATGAAAAATTGTTAATTTTGAAGCGGTACCATCGACATGAAATATGGGTGAATTGGATACTGAATAATAACGGTTGTTCTTTGGGTCAGCCACTTCATAATCAAGGCTTTCTCCTTTTTTAATTTGATCCAATACACACCAGGAGCACTTTTCATCCCTATCATATATAGCTTTATAGCAAAGTTTACCTGTAGCATCTGTACCAACCCTGTCAATCATAGCTGGATTCATATATTCAATGTGCAGTTCAGGGGAGCAGATATAAGAGGCATCTTTCATGGATTCCATCATTGAACGATATTTTTCTTCGCTCTCCTGCAGCGCCGCCTCGGCTTGCTTGCGCTCGGTGATGTCATGTCCTATAGCGAGCAGGCCAACAACTTGGCCTTCTTTATCCTTTAACGTTTTGTCGTTCCACTCAATCAGGATCTCCCGGCCATCTCTATTTAAGATTGGATTAATATTTCCGAGTGTCTGGATGTCAGAGACTGCCCGTTTGAACAGTTCCCGCATGCGGTCATGGTCTTTTCCTGGTAAAAAAATATTAAACCAGTCTTTTCCTTTCACTTCCTCAAATTTATAACCCGAAATCTTTTCCATATATGGGTTGAAACGAATTATGCGGCCATCACTGTCAAGAACCAACACAATAACCTGTGCAGTGTCGATAAGACTTTCAGCAAACTCTTTTCCCTGTCGCAGCTCCTCCTCTGTCTGCTTACGCTCGGTGACATCACGAGCAAATGATACAAGTAAGGGTTGCTCTTTCGGTCCGAAGGAACGTATCCATACATCCACAGGGAATATTTCCCCATTCTTTTTTTTGTGACTGCTTTTAACTAACCGGGGTTCATTATGATCCAGACTTTCAAGAATTTCAGATAGTTTATCTAAATGAAAATTAATATCGACATCTGATATTGTCATAGCCAGCATTTCTTCATGAGTATAGCCCAACGTGGCACATGCCGCTTTGTTTGCATCAAGAAACCGACCATCCATATCCGACAAGTAAAAAGCATCTATTGCATTATCGGAAAAGAGTCGATGCTGTTCCTCAGTATCCTTGTACTTGAATTCTATCCGCTCTAATTCCTGAATTCTTTTTTCTAATTCTTTATAGGTAGGTTTTTCAACCATGTGAATCCTCTTTTAGGTAGAAATGAATTTTGAGACTTGAACAGCAGAATACTTGCCATATTCTACACACACCCCAAACCAGAAAATTACCAGAATACATTTGGTATTCCAGTCAATTCAATAAAAGTAACAGTACCTTAAATTATGATCCATTACAAATCCAATTCTATTCTTACATTTTTTTTATTTTAAATGAAAATTATTCAGCGCTCAAGGAGCCTGAGAATAATTTTGGTAAAAAATTTCCATCGTTTAGAAATGGTATCCACAGTGACGGGGAATAATCCCAATAAAATTAAATTAAAAAACACACATACAGAATTGAAGTACCTTGGCACCCTCTCCTGCCGGTCCATATAAAAATATCGTCAAAACCCACTATAAGTCACCCTAATTTTCGTCAGAATTATTGTTGACATCACTGAATCCTAAATATAGAGTTCCATACTGACCAGTCAGTTTATTCGTTTGCTCATTTCTAAACTGCCAAAAGGAAAAATAAGATGACAGAAAATCAAGTCCAGGTGTATCCATACCGCTGGGTGGTACTTTTTATTTTTGCCCTGATTTGCGCTATTATCCAGATACAATGGCTCACCTTTGCATCGGTTGCCAGGGAGGCCAGGATCTTTTACAATGTTTCTGCCCTTCAGATTGATTTTCTTTCCCTGATCTTCATGGTGGTTTTTCTCCTGGTCTGTATTCCGGCCTCCTATATTATTGACAGGTTTGGAATTCGAATGGGCTTGGGAATCGGGGCCATTCTGACCGGAATTTTCGGACTCATGAAAGGATTTTTCCCCAGCGATTATACCCTTGTGGTCATTGCCCAGCCCTTTATTATAAATGCTGCAACAAAAGTAGCAGTCCAATGGTTCCCTCTCCTGGAAAGAGCCCTTGCCGTTGGTATTGCAACCTTGGCGCAATTTTTAGGGATTATCATTGTAATGATCTGCACCCCATTGATGATTGAAACAGATATGGTTGGGGTGTATGATCTATCTTCCATGTTGATGACCTATGGCCTGATATCCTGTGCAGGGGCTGTCATCCTGCTTGCTTTCTTACGGGAAAAACCCCCAACTCTCCCTGAAATCATCGAATATAAAGAGGATTTTAGCGTTTTCAAAAGCGTTAAACATATTTTAGGCCAACCGGACATGAAGTATCTGTTCCCGCTTTTTTTCATAGGTCTTGGTATATTTAATGCCATCAGCACCTGTATTGATCAGATTTGTCAAACAAAGGGCCTTACCATGGATCAAACCGGTATCATGGGCGGTATAATGCTGGTGGGTGGAATTATAGGCGCATTGATACTACCTGTATTTTCCGACAAGCTTAAAAAACGCAAGGCCTTCATCTGTATGGCAATGGCCGGGGCAACCCGGGCATTATAGGACTGGCCTTTTTTGCCAATTATCCTTTACTCTTGGTCTCTTCTTTTATACTGGGTTTCTTTCTTCTGGGAGGAGGTGCACCCGTGGGTTTTCAATATTGTGCAGAAGTCACCAGGCCGGCACCGGAATCCACCTCCCAGGGCCTGCTCCGGAATCCACCTCCCAGGGCCTGCTCCTTTTCACGGGCCAGGTATCAGGAATATTGTTCATTGTTTTTATGAATTTTGTGGGAGTAAAACTATCCATGGTGATATTCATAGTACTGGCTCTTATTAATATTATTCTGAGCCTTGGCCTTAAAGAATCAAAAATGATCCTGGCCTCAAGGCAGGCAGATGTAAAATAAATGTAATTATAGGATAATTCCTGTATTTTATGGCTATAAAATATAATTATTCCGGGTTATAAAATATTAAGATTTATTATTTTTCATGAACACTTCTTGTATAAATATAGCTTATAGGCAAAGGTGGGCTGAAAAGGAGAAAATATGGGTGTCAGAGTTCAAGAATCGTTTAATTTTTATTCCCACCTGGCAGGGGGCATTGCAGCCCTTGTGGGAACAATATATTTGGCAAAGGTGGCAAGCCATTCAGCCTCCATGCTGATTACGGCGATCATTTACGGTCTTTCCATTGTATTTCTCTTTTCTGCAAGTTCCCTCTACCATAGATTCAAAAAGGAAGAGAATGAGCTTTCCTTCTGGCGAAAAATGGACCGGCTGGCCATTTTTTTTATGATTGCCGGCACTTACACTCCCATCTGTTACTTTTGTATGGAGGGGTATTGGCGCTGGGGCATGATCGCAATCCAGTGGGGACTG
>DAOWDR010000635.1 GCA_030638935.1 Desulfobacteraceae bacterium
CCTGGACCATGGCAATAGGATTCAGCGGGAAAAGTCCGATTCACAGCTGGACCTGTTTGCAGATTCCAACATGGGGCTGGCGCTACCGGTAAGCCTTCCCAAACTCCCGGATATTGAGGAGTGGGAGGACAATGTATTGCTGGGACTTGAAAAAGAAGCCCTGGGTTTTTATATTACCGGACATCCCATGTATAAGTACGCTGATATCATTCAAAAATATACCAATGTTAATTCTATCACCCTCCAGGACATGTCCAATGAGAAAATGATTCGCATGGGCGGTACCATTAAGGTCTTAAAGGTTCATAAGACCAAAAAAGGGGATATGATGGCCTTTTGCGCCATTGAAGACCAGTCGGCCAGTGTAGAGGTGGTTATCTTTCCCAATCTCTACGCTAAAATCCACCCTCTTCTGGCAGAAGAACAGATTGTTATTCTGGAGGCAGAGGTTCAGAAAACTGAAAATATTGTCAAACTTATTGGGGAAAAGATAGTCCCCATTGACCGGGCCTCGGAAGAATGGACCAGCGGTATCCTCATTGATGTGAATGCTGCCAGGTTTGGCACCCAGGTTCTTGAACAATTAAAACCCATTATTGAACGGTATCCCGGGGATTGTACCTGCTTTTTGAAAATCAAGATTGATGAGAACCAATCACCGGTTCTGGTAAAATTGGGTGATGAATATATGACCTGTTCTGATCCTTCTTTTTTTGCCCAGGTGGAAACGCTTTTTGGGGAAGAGTGCATAGAGACCAGGTGTGCACCCATTGCGGAAAAGGTAAAAAAGAAAAAACGGTGGCAGAAAAGAAATAACGGCAGTTAAATCAGGGATCGATATTGTTTGCATCTACTAAAATCTGATTTTCAACCCTGATAACCCCTTCAACCCCCCGGGCCAGATCTGCGGTCATGCGTTTTAAGGAATCGGTTGCAACTATTCCCTTTAGATAGGCTATCCCATTGTAGACATCAACATCAATGGGATAGGCTTTAACAAAATCGTCTGAAATCATCTTGGCTTTTACCCTGGCACAAATTATGGAATCATCCATGATCGTTGAAAAAGAACGGGGTGTACCTGGATCGGAGGGTGAGCTAAAAACAGGAGAACCATTTTTTTGGGAACCACATCCGGTTAGAATTAAGAAGAGTAGTCCAATCATCAAAAAGCTGCCAAGCAATGGATTAAGAAAGGAATAAAAACAAAATTGCTTTTTCATTTATTCAAAGTCATCAAGATTCAGGTTGTCAAGGTCCGATAAATCCATGTCCTTGAGCAAATCATCTTCATCTGGAATAATGTTATCTTTCAGTATTATAGGCGGCTTTTTTACGATGGGGACGGCATCCTCCTGGATATTTTCCTTGGGGGAAATTTTTTTCAGGATAGCCATTGTGCCAAGGTAGAGAAAAAAGACCAAACCTGCCATATTGAAAAGGAGAATAAGAATTCCAAAAATATTTTTTGCCAGCATAAGACCCTATTTTTTTTCTAATTAGTTTGACGCTTAAAGCATTTGTGTTTATATATAATCTTTGAAAATGATACAAGGATTTTTATTCGGAAGGATTAACAATGAGCTGGCTTGGTAAAATGATAGGTGGAACAATTGGTTTTGCACTGGGGGGACCCATCGGTGCTGTGGCAGGAGCTGCATTCGGGCATACCTTTGTGGACAAGAAAGAAGAGGTATACCTTAATTCCATCTCCGGGGGTCAGGGGGGGTTGTCCTCCAATGAAGAGGCCCAGTTGATATTTTTTACAGCCGCTTTTTCCATGTTGGCTAAAATCTGCAAGGCAGACGGGCAAATTTCAGAAAAAGAGATCCAGGCGATTGAAACTTTTATGACCCGGGATCTTCAATTGGATCAGGAAGGCCAGGCAACCGCTAAACGTATATTCCGCCAGGCAATAGATTCTCCCGAGGAATTTGAGGCATTTGCCCGGCAGTTTTACCAGGTTTTCAGAGCACAGCCCAATATCATTGAGTTGATGGTGGATGTCCTGTTGCGGGTATCCTCGGCAGACGGCCACATATCTGGAGAAGAAGAGTCCATGCTCTTGTCTGCCACACGGATATTTAGAGTTTCAGACTCAGATTATACCCGGATGAAATCAAAGTATGTACGGGTGACCAATAAATACTATGCCGTTCTTAAATGTGACGAAACAGCATCCAATGAAGAGATCAAGAAAAAATACAGAACCCTGGTGACTGAGTATCATCCCGATAAAATTGAAGCCAAAGGGCTTCCTGAAGAATTCATCAAATTTGCCAATGATAAATTCAGGGAAATCCAGGATGCCTACGACCACATTAAACAGGAAAGAGGCCTGTAACACTAAAGTTAAGGCCTCCGCAAATATAAATCCTAAAACAAGTTTTCCTAAAGCAAGGTTTCCAGATTAAAATAGTCCTTTTTCCTTGGCAATATTCATATAGGTGTCAACTATGGTCTGGGGCGGTTCCCACCGTTCCTCATCTTTCTTGTCTTTAAGGGCCATGGCCTCAAATTCACAGACAGTCACACATAATCCGCATCCGATACACCGGTCAATATCCACCGTTGCCACGGTGTTTGCTTCATCCATTTCAATGGCATCCATGGGGCAGATATCCTCACAGGCCTGGCACCCGGTGCACAGGTCCTGATCTACTGCGGCCTGGTAATTGGAGTTCACTATTTTGGCAGGTGCCTGGGTTTTTTTAATATTGCTTAAAATCTGACAGCAACAGTCGCAGCAAAGACAAATATTAATGGGTTTTACTGAATTTGAGGGTTGGGCTACCAGTCCCTGTTCAACCCCTTTTTTAACAATGTCAATGGCTTCTTCCTGGGTGATGGTCCTTCCTATGCCCCGGCTCTCATAAATAAAGGCGCCGCTTCCGAATATCAGGCAGGCTTCTTCCATCTTGCCGCAACCCTTGCCAACCATGGTATGTTCTTTTCTGCAGATACAGGGGGCAACCAGGATTTTGGACTGGGTTTTGATCAATTCTTCAAGATGCTCATGGTCCATGATATTAAGCTCTGTATTCACGGATTTTGTCACAGGTACCACACGCAGCTGCTGGGTTTTGCTTTTGTCCAGGGTTTTCATTAACTCCGGAACATATTCGTTAAAATCCTGGATTAATTCAGGAGTCAGGCGGTTGACCTGGTATTCCCATATTCCCACAACAAACTGGGCCAGCATGAATGAGTCCTGCCCATCCCGATTTACATGGATGATCAGCCCTTTTTGGCCCATTTCAATGAGCATGGATAAAATCTGATCGGGATTTTTATTAGCTCTTTTTGCAATGACTTCGCAGGATTCCGGCATCATAACCAAAGACAGGTCTAATTCAGCCTCTTGGGGGGTGAACAATCTTTTTAAGATTCTAAGCTCAACCCCGGATTCGGTTTCAGGATATCCGCCTGGTGTATTATCAAGGTGAACAGCAAGCTTTTTGTACACATCTTCCATGGTTGCACATCTCCGATATTGTAGATGTTAATCAGTTTAATCCAATCACTTTGCCAAAAGGGTTCATGCCACTATCACACTGTTCATAAATAAGATCAACTATTTTTCCCTTGAGATCGTCATTTTTTTCCAATAAGACTGTTAAATAATTGGAAGTTACTGCCTTGAGATAACCTGAGCGTTTGTCCTGGGTTTTCTGTACAAGGCCTTTAAGTTTTTTGCCTTTGTTGGCATCGATAAAAACAGATCTTTTTTCTTTGTCAAGTTTTCGCATTCTTGCACATCTTTCCTTGATGACTTCCGGTGCTATTTTCCCATTGAAATGATATGCAGGGGTGCCTTTTCTTGGGGAAAAAGGAAATACGTGAAGATAGGAGATGGGTAGTTTTTCAATGAGCTTAAAGGTGTTTTCAAATTGCTTGTCTGTCTCAGAGGGAAATCCTATAAGGGTATCCACACCAATCCCTGCAAAGGGCAGCTTTTCATGGATTTTAAGAACCATTTCCTCAAAAAACCGGGAAGAATAAGGACGTTTCATTTTTTTTAAGATTCCATCATCTCCGGATTGCAAGGGGATGTGAAAATGGTCGCATAGAATATGACCCTGACAAGCAAGGTCAATCAGGCCTCCACTGATTTCTGCCGGTTCAATGGAAGAGATCCTGATCCTGTCCACCAATTTTTCTTTGTCGATTTTTTTAATCAGGTTTATCAAAGATGTGGGAGGGTTCAGGTCAAGTCCGTACATACCGGTATGGATACCTGTGATGATTACTTCCTTGAATCCACCTCTACAAAGCCCTTCCAGATGTTTTAAAACCTGGGATTCCGGCATGCTCACAGAAGATCCGCGGGCATAGGGTACAATACAATAAGTGCAAAAGGCATTGCACCCATCCTGAATTTTTAAATATGCCCGGGTCATATTTCCCTTTACCGGTTTATCAAATGAAAGGAAGCGATTATTTTTGCTATGGTCCGGGGACTGGAACAGAAAAGGGGTTTGGGAAGAAGCTGAGATCTGGCCGGTTGTCTGACCTTCAGTCTGATCAGTTGCCTGAACCATTGACGGGTCTGCAATTAGGTCGGCAATTAGGGTTTTTTCTTTGTGGCAGACAATCTGATCGATATTTTCA
This sequence comes from Desulfobacteraceae bacterium, assembly GCA_030638935.1. Taxonomy (GTDB): domain Bacteria; phylum Desulfobacterota; class Desulfobacteria; order Desulfobacterales; family Desulfobacteraceae; genus NBML01. Next base: position 4,612 of record DAOWDR010000635.1, read on the forward strand.
ATTTGTTTGATAAGATCCGGATCTGTCTGGGCATGGCAACCTGTGACAATGATTTTAGCTTTTGGGTTGTCCCGAATAATTTTTCGGATGGCCTGCCTGGACTGCATGCCTGCCTTTGATGTTACCGCACAGGTGTTTATGATGCACAGATCCACGGATGTGTTTTTTTCCCCCTGTATAAATCCCTTTTCTTCAAGACAGGATGCAATGCCGTCTGATTCATATCTGTTGACCTTACATCCCAGAGTTTCAATATAGAATTTTTGTTTTTTCATTTAATAATACCCGCACCAACTACCCTGTTATCCATATAGAAAACAGCTGCCTGTCCCGGGGTGATGGCAAATTGCGGCTCATCAAATATCACTTGTCCTTGGTCGCCTTTGCGTATCAGTCGTGAGGATGCCCCCTTATGGCTGTATCGAATTTTAGTTATCATAGTTGAGATCTCTTGTGATCCGGAATAATTCCAGATAATGTTTCCTACCTGCATTTTTGTTTGTGCCAGGTCCTTTTTAAAACAGACCACCAGGGTATTGCTGGAAAGGTCCAGGTGTCGGACATAGTAGGGTTCAGATGCCGGACAGTTAATCCCCCTTCTCTGGCCTATGGTAAAGGCATGAAGGCCCTTGTGGGTACCCACAATTTTTCCATTGATATCCTTTATAGGCCCTGGTTTCGGGGAGATTCCCTTTTTTTCAATGAGAAACTGTGAAAAACTGGTGTCCTGGATAAAGCAGATATCCTGGCTTTCGCCGGGAGCTGTGGGGGTAAGATTGTTCTTTTTCGCCAAAGCCTTTACCTGGGATTTGCTAAACCCTGCCAAAGGGAGAATTATCCGTTCCAACTGATCATAATCAAGCAGGGAGAGAAAATAGGACTGGTCCTTTAGGGGGTCGGCACCTTTTTCAAGCCAGTTTTTTGAAATTTCTTTTTCTGGAAAGGCCAGGGGGTTGACAATGGTGGCATAGTGGCCTGTGGCAATTGCATCTGCTCCCAGCTCAGTTGCCTTTTCCAACAGGGCACCGAACTTGATCTGCTTGTTACAGATCAGGCAGGGGTTGGGGGTTTTTCCCCCAAGATAGGTTGATACAAAATATTCAACCACCTTCTCCTCAAATACATGGCTGAGGTCTATTGTATGAACAGGAAATCCCAGCTGATTTTCAAGTGATTTTCCATTGAAGGGATTTTTTTCATAACCCGTGGTAAAGTGGATACCAAACACCTTTTTGTAGGCTTTTTTGATGAGGAATCCCGCAACAAGGGAGTCCACACCGCCGCTTAAGGCAATGGCAACGACAGGATGGGCCATCAGACAACTTCTTCTGTGTTTTCGCTGAAAAGACCCATGGCCCTGGTCGGGCAGGTCAGAATACACAGTTCACAGACACTGCACTTATCCTTATTAAACACTACTTCCATTTCAGGACGTTTGATGTACAAGGCCTCTGTAGGGCAAACTGCTAGGCAGGCGCCGCAGTGGGTACAGATCTCTTCATCCTTGAAAATCTGGTGTTCGGGATTTGAAACCTGAACTCCCTGATCTTTTAAGAATTTTATCCCTTTATTAAATCCGGATCGGTTGTCAGATGAAAGCTCCAAAACCATGAACCCTTCTTTTCGGTTGGAAATTCTAGCGCTTAAAATATTAAACATCAGATCAAACTTTTTTACCAATTGACAGACCAATGCCTTCTGGGCAACCTCTGACGGAAAATGTAAAATAATTATTTTGGAATACAATGAACCTCCTCCGTTATTTACTTTCCTTAAATTATTATCCCTTTGACAAAAGGTTAACATTAAGTATTATAATTATCAGGTCAAGCTGATTATCTTTTATCATCTTTATATATTAATCCTATTGGATAAACAATCTTGTTTTAAAGGTCAGACACATGAACCCTTTTGCTTTTGAATTGTCCAGTTACACACTTAAAACCTTTTCAGGTTTTTCAAAGGCCAGCATAAGAATCAAAGGCCGCAAAAATATTCCTGATGGTTCAGTTATTTTTTGTGCCAACCATTTTACAAGAATTGAAACAATTTTTTTGCCCTATCATATCCATTCCATTACAAAAAAGCAGGTCTGGTCCCTTGCTGCCAAGGAATTGTTTGAGATACCGGTACTGGAGGGGTTTTTAAATAAGTTAGGCGCTGTTTCCACCCATGATCCCAATAGGGATGAGCTGATTTTGCAAACCCTGTTATCCGGCAATGTTCAATGGATCATTTTTCCCGAAGGAATGATGGTCAAAAATAAAAAATTGATCAAAAACAACAGGTTCTCATTAACCGATGATCAGGGTATTTCCCGTCCCCATACCGGGGCTGCAGCCCTTGCATTGAGGTGCGAATTTTTTAGGGAACGGCTGCGCAGGCTTTCCAACACAGGGGAGCCTGAGTTTGACCGGCTTGTAAAAAATTTAAAGATAGCAGACCTGGATCAGGTATTGGCACAAACCACCCATATCGTTCCGGTTAACATTACCTATTATCCGGGTAATGCCCGGGAAAATATAATGGGGACAATCGCAAAAATAGTGATGAAGGAACCCTCCAAAAGAGTAATTGACGAACTTATGACAGAAGGAGGGATGCTCTTTTCCGGGGTGGACATCACCATACGCTTTGGAGATCCCATTGAAATCAAACCCTATTTAAATGATCCCTATATTGAGAGTATGCTCATGGTCAGGCGGCGGGTTCGATTTGGGGATGATCTTAGTTCCAAGCAAATTTCAAAAAAAATTTCCAATGGAATAATGGAACGGTATATGTCTTCTGTATATGCCATGACCACCCTGAATTACGATCATGTCATGGCCTGCATTCTCAAACATTTTCCCTATAAAAAAGAAGGCATTAACATCTATGAGTTTCAATGCAAGGTCTATTATGCCATTACCTGCCTGTTGTTGCAAAAAATCTGCTATGTGTGTGATATCCTGCATCAAAACCTGATCCATCTTTTAATCAATGACCGGTTTGACCGGATAAAAAGATTTTTGTCCCTTGCTGAAAAAACCCAGGTGATCCAGATCAAAGGGGATAGGTTTTTCAAGGATCAGACCCGGTTTTTTATCCATTCAGACTTCCATGCCATCCGTACGGAAAATCCTGTTCTTGTAATGGCCAATGAGGTGGAGCCGGTTACTGCCGCAGAAATTTGTCTCAAGAAAATTGCTCAAAAATCAAGCAGCAGGATTCGGGAACTTGTAAAGGGCCGTTTAAGGGAAAAAATGAATGTGGATTTTAGTCTTGCTTATAATACCCACTATATTGAGGGAGAATCAAAGAAAAAACGGATCGGCAAACCCTTGTTTTTAAAACATGACAATGAAATCGCCGGTGTTTTGCTGATTCACGGTTATATGGCGGCCCCGGAAGAGATGAAATCCTTTGCCCTTTATCTCCATGAACAAGGTTTTACGGTCTTTGCCCCACGCCTTGCAGGCCATGGTACCTCCCCGGAAGATCTGGTCGGAACAACCTATGAAGAATGGGTGGAATCCGTTGAGGAGGCCTATGTGGTACTCAGACATTCCTGTGATAAAATTATCATCGGCGGATTTTCAACGGGAGCTGGACTGGCCCTTGAACTATCCTGCCGGGTAGATGATTATGAAGCCATTTTTGCGGTGGCTCCACCCATGCAGCTAAATGACCTGGGATCTTATTTTGTACCGGCCATTGACAGGTGGAATGCCATGATCAAAAAAATCCGCCTGTCCGGCATTGCAAAGGAATTTCTTGAAAATAATCCGGAAAATGCCCATATCAATTATATCCGAAATCCCATTGCAGGTATTCATCAGCTTGAAATGCTTATGGAACAACTGGGTCCAAAGCTGAAGGCCATTGAAAAACCTGTTCTGGTAGTTCAGTCCAGAAAAGATCCGGTTGTCAGCCCCAAGGGGACCCAAAAATTATTCAAGAAACTGGGATCCAAGGTCAAGGAATATTATCTTTTTGATTATGACCGGCATGGTATCTTAACCGGGAAAGGGGTGGATCGGGTTTTTCAATCCATTGAAAATTTTATCAGGCAGTGGGTATGATAACAAAGAGAAGTCGATCTGAATATAAAAACGCCCCGGGTATTTGGACCCGGGGCGTTAAATAACGGTATCTGGTTTTTATTAAATATAAGTTATTCAACCAGCATCAAATTATTTATTCTACCAGCATCATGGTTGCAGGGTCCAGTTTGTATTTTTGGTCTATCCTGTCACCGTCTTTTAAAATCACAGCTTCAATCTTGTCATCAACCGGCTGGAGAAAGATGGCTTTATCAAACAGATTTTTTACAGATTCCAGCTGAACCGGAAACCCGTCTTCACTCCAGGCTTCTTCCCTGTGGCTTTTCATGGAGAACCAGATAAAAACTGAAAATTCCTGGTTCAGGGCTTTTAGATCTTCCAGTGTGGAGGATACATCTTTATCAAAATCCAACCCATCGATAACAATGATAGTGGGCAGGGCAAGGTCTGATTTTTTGAAACTTTTCAAATAATCTTTAATTTTATCTGTATTAAAGGTGGACTCTGTGTAGCTGATGCCCACTTTGTTGGGGCAGATATCTTCCCACAGGCGAACCGCCTTCTGGGGATCAACATAGCCGATATTGTCCACCAGGTTGGTATAGGCTTCATCATATCTAAGGTTGATCTTGTCCATGTGATCATCAAGACTTACATGGAGTATTTTTTGATTTGCCAACAATTGTGTCAAAGCAATCTGAACAAGGAAGCTGGTTTTACCAACGCCTGCCCGGGAAAGAACAGCGCCGAATTGGCCTTTTGTTATATTTTCAACGCCAATGGCTTTTTCAACCGGGCTTTTGAGAATGAGATCTTTTTTAAGCATAATTCCTCTCTTTAAATAAGGGTCTTATTTATTTCTTAGCAGCTTTTTCATCTGCTTTCTTTTTTGCAATGTCTTCAGCCACGGACAGGGGAACCTGCTTGTAGGAAGAAAATTCCATGGTAAACTGTGCCTTGCCCTGGGTTCCGGACCTCAGGACGGTTGAAAAACCGAACATCTCTGACAGGGGAACCTGGGATTCCACCACAGACATGACTCCTTCTTCCTGGGAGCCCTGGATAATTCCCCTTCTCTGGTTGATAAGTCCCATGCATGATCCCTGGAACTCATTGGGGGTTTCAATGACCACCTTCATGATTGGTTCCATGATAACCGATTTTGCCTTTGCATACCCTTCCAGAAATCCTCCCCTGGCAGCAGCCTGGAAGGCCATTTCAGAGGAGTCAACCGCATGAAAACCACCATCTTCAAGTGTAACCTTGATACCGGTAACAGGGAATTCAAGTTTAGGACCCTTTGCCATGCAGCCGAGAAATCCTTTTTCACAGGAAGAAATATATTGGGTGGGAATCCTACCGCCGGTGACTTTATTGACAAATTCAAACTCTTCTTCACAGGGTTCCATGAACCCCATTACCTTACCAAATTGTCCAGAACCACCAGTCTGTTTTTTATGGGTGTAACTAAAGGGGGCTTTTCGGGTAATGGTCTCTCTATAGGCAACCCTGGGTTTTCCTGTCTCAACTTCAGCCTGGTATTCTCTTTTCATTCTTTCCACATAAACTTCCAGGTGAAGTTCGCCCATGCCCTGGATAATGGTATCTCCGGTTTCATGATCTACATAGGTTTTAAAGGTGGGATCTTCTTTGGTGAACCGGTTCAGGGCCTTTGACATATTGATCTGGGCCTTATTGTCCTTGGGGACAATGGAAAGGGAAATAACCGGTTCCATGATATGCATGGCGATGAGGGAATAATTGATCGCAGGAGAGACAAAGGTATCACCGGAAGCACAATCGACTCCAAACATGGCGCCGATATGACCGGCCGGAATTGCATCAACTTCTTCCATCTGGGATGAATGCATGCGGATCAGGCGGCCTGCCTTGACCTTTCTGCCGTCCCTGGAGTTGACAATGGTGTCTC